>NZ_JAQT01000029.1:0-83182 GCF_000524295.1 Shuttleworthella sp. MSX8B | reverse complement strand
GGATGGAATCTCCGTATACAAAAAGTTTCGAGCGTGATTCGATCTCTGTTTGCTATGCAGAAATTTGGTCTGGAGTCATTATAGCATGCCCATTGATTATTAAAATCTGGGATTCTTGATTACAAAACGGGATTTTCATTTACAAATCGGGATTCTCGGTTACAGAATATCACCTCTTATTTACCAAACGGGAGTCTCCGCTTACAAACGGGATTCTCAAGCTACATTTCATCCTCTATATTATTTGTTGTAACCAAGGATAAATGTATGATACAATATATTGAACAATAGATCAATAATACAAGAACTCTTCGGAGGAAGGAAATGCTGAAAAATAATATTGAGATGGATGTAAAAATGAAGTGCATCGAGCAGTCGCTGACACAGGCGAAGCTTGCGGAGAATATCGGCATTACGCCATCCTATGTCAATAAGATTGTGCGGAAGAAAGAGCACGTTATCAGCAAAACCTTCCTCGCTATGATGGAGGAGCTTGGGTATGATGTGAGGATTACCTACGAAAAGTGTAAGTGAAATGTTGTCGCAGGAAGCTATGAGAATTGAGCACATTGCTATATATGCAAATGATCTAGAGGCCACCAGGGATTTCTTTACGCAATATCATGGCGTCAGATCGAATGACGGATACCACAATAGAAAGATGGATTTTCGTGGAAGAAAACCAGATCGAACTAACAATATAAGAAAGGAATCGGACGGATGACAGATGCAGAGCAGAGAGAAGCTGCAAGGCAGTTTGTAAATAAATGGCAGTGAAAAGGGAATGAAGACGAGGACGGAAGGTCATACTGGCTGGAGTTCCTTAGCAACGTTATGGGGATGGAGAACGCTACTGGCCGCGTGAATTTTGAAAAGAAGGTCGTGGTAGATGGCCATACCAAGCGCATAGATGTCTATATCCCGGAGACGCACGTGCTGATTGAACAGAAAAGCAAAGAGAAAGCGTTGGATCATAAGATCCATAACTCCGGCGATATCGAGCTTACACCCTATGAACAGGCAAAGCGCTATAACGATAACCTTCCCTACGGTGAGAAGGCAAGATGGATCATTACGTCCAATTTTGCAGAAATTTGGGCATATGACATGGATGCCCGTGTGCCGGAGCCAGTAAAGATTACGCTGGAGGAGTTGCAAAGTAAATATTCGCTTCTTGACTTTCTGGTTCGTAGGGACGTGAAGAAGATTTCGCACGAGATGGAAGTCTCCATTCAGGCAGGAGATATCGTGGGGCTTCTTTATGACGCCTTTTTAAAGCAATATCGTGACCCAGAAAGTGAGAAGACCTTAAAGAGCATTAATGTTCTGTGTGTTCGTCTCGTATTCTGTCTTTACGCAGAGGATGCTGGAATATTTGGTCGCCGGGCAATGTTTCATGACTACTTGGCCGCGTATAAGACAGATGATATACGCGATGCCCTTATCAGTTTGTTTAAGGTGCTAGATCAAAAGCCGAGTGACAGGGATTGTTATCTAAAAAAATCATTAGCGGAATTCCCTTACGTGAACGGTGGACTCTTTGCTGATGAAAATATCGAGATTCCTATGTTTACGGACGAAATCCGGGATCTTATTCTTGTTAAGGCAAGTGAAAACTTCAACTGGGCGGATATTAGCCCGACAATTTTCGGTGCAGTATTTGAATCCACTCTGAATCCAGAGACGAGACGATCCGGCGGAATGCACTATACTTCGATCGAGAACATCCATAAGGTCATTGATCCGCTGTTCTTAGACGACCTGAAGAAGGAGCTTCAGGAAATTAAGGAGATTTCTGTGTCGAAGACGCGGAACCGGAAGCTGGAGGAATATCAGCGCAAACTCGCGTCCTTGGAATTTCTGGATCCCGCCGCAGGAAGTGGCAATTTTCTTACGGAAACCTATCTGTCGATCCGGCGACTGGAGAATGAAGTCATTAGTACAATCGAGCGAGGACAGCTTACAATTGGTGCTGTGTCAAACCCGATCCAGATATCGATTAGCCAGTTCCATGGCATCGAAATCAATGATTTTGCCGTGACGGTCGCGAAGACAGCTCTTTGGATCGCAGAAAGTCAGATGATGAAGGAGACGGAGAATATTCTCTATGGAACGCATCTGGAGTTCCTGCCGTTGAAGACCAATGCTAACATCCTTAAGGCAAATGCGCTGCGGATTGACTGGAATGATGTGATTCCAGCGGAAAAGCTCAATTACATCATGGGTAATCCGCCGTTTGTAGGCGGAATGTATATGAATCGTACGCAAAAAAACGAGGTCAGAGACATTTTCAACGATGTAAAGGGCGCTGGCGAGCTAGATTATGTATGTGCATGGTATAAAACCGCCTGTGCATACATGAAGAACTCAAGTATTCAAGCGGCATTTGTTTCAACAAATAGTATATGTCAGGGAGAACAGGTCACAACCTTCTGGAAAAGCCTATATGAGAAATTCCCGGTTTCAATCAATTTTGCATATACAACCTTTGTTTGGAACAGTGAGGCAAATGACAAAGCAAAAGTTCATTGTATTATTGTTGGATTCTCCTTGTCGGACGCGGGTGTTCATAAGCAGATATACTATAAAGATGGAACGGTGAAACAGGTTGATCAAATCAATCCGTATCTTGCCGAAGGTAAAGCTATTTTTATAGAAGCTCATTCCGCTCCTCTATGCAAAGTGTCTCCTATGAAGTTTGGAAGTATGCCTCGCGATGGAGGAGGGTTCATACTCACTACAGAAGAGAGGCACTCTCTTCTTGAAAATGAACCGTTAGCAGCTAAATGGGTGCACAGATATGTTGGAGCGACTGAGTTTTTAAATAATAAAGAAAGATATTGCTTGTGGTTGGTAGGGGCGAATCCTTCAGAAGTGGCTAAATGTCCCACAGTAAAAAACGTATTGAGTGCGTCAGAAATTTTAGGTTATCCAGCAAGGCAGCTGGAACTAGAAAATTTTCTGAAACACCAATGGTGTTTTGCCAAATTGCTCAACCCCAAACGGAATATATTATTGTTCCCAAGACTTCGTCGGGAAAACGTCGATATCTTCCGATAGGCTTTATGAATCCAGATGTCATTGCTAGTGATCTTGTATTTTTGATTCCAAATGCCACATTATTTGAGTTTGGAGTTCTTATGTCGAATGTGCATAATGCGTGGATGAGACAAGTTGCCGGACGATTAAAGAGTGATTATAGATATTCAAAGGATATTGTTTACAACAACTTCCCATGGCCTACACCTACAGATGCCCAGAAGCAGAAGATCGAACAGACCGCACAGGGCATCCTTGACGTGCGTGCGCTGTATCCGGACTCCTCTCTTGCAGACCTTTACGACCCTATCACGATGCCGCCAGAACTTCGAAAGGCACATACGGCGAATGACCGGGCGGTCATGGTAGCCTATGGCTTTAGTACCAAGGTGTCGGAAGTAGATTGTGTGGCGGAGCTGATGAAGATGTACCAGAAGCTTGTGGAGAACCGCCATGAATGAGTTCAAGAAAAAGGATAACCTATGGTGCTCCGATGCCAATTCTTATGGGGAGCTGATCCGGAATATTGGCTTTATATTGGAAACCGGCAAGAAGCAGGCTGTATCCGCAGTGAATCAGGCCATGGTCAGAACCTACTGGGAGATCGGCAAGTATATTGTGGAGTATGAACAGGCGGGCAATGCGAAAGCGGAATATGGTTCTGAGACGCTGAAAAGACTCTCCAGAGATCTGACGGATCGATATGGTAATGGTTTTGGAATGAGCAATATCAATAAGATGCGAAAGCTCTATTCGACATACCCAATTTTGCAGACAGTGTCTGCAAAATTGAGCTGGAGCCATTACGTAGAACTCTTGAAGATTGAGGATCCTTTGGAACGGTCCTTCTATCTGAAGGAATGTGAGCAGGAGAACTGGGGCGTCCGGGAACTTCGCAGACAGATGAAGAGTATGCTGTTTCAGCGTCTGGCATTAAGCAAAGACAAAACGGAAGTAATCCGGCTTTCAACAGAGGGGCAGGTGATTGAGAAGGCAGAGGATATTCTGAAAGACCCTTATGTGTTTGAATTTATTGGGTTGCCAGAACTTCCAGTATACAAAGAGGGAGATCTCGAAAATGCGCTGATTAACAACTTGAGTCAGTTTCTATTGGAACTTGGCAAAGGATTCACCTATGTGGGCAGACAACAGAAAATCAATATCGGTGGCAGAATCTATAAGGTCGATCTGGTTTTCTATCATCGTATCCTGAAGTGTTTTGTCCTCATTGATTTGAAGCGAGGCGAAGTGCAGCATGAGGATATCGGACAGATGAACCTCTATCTAAACTACTTTCGGGAAGAGATGAATACGGAGGGCGATACCGAGCCGATTGGTATTGTACTGGGGGCTTATGAGGATAAACTGATGGTCAAGTATGCGACTCAGAACATTTCCAATCAGCTGTTTGTGAGTCGGTATCAGTTCTATTTGCCGGACAAGGAGCAATTCGAGCAGGAAGTACGCCGTTTTTGGGGGGGAGAATAGATATTTGCATTTTAAAATGCTACGGCGTAGATTTGTAAATGATGTGAGACCAGATGATCAAAGCGAATGAGCGGGGATGGAAGTAGAAATATCACCATCAGTGTTGCTGATTGTCAAGTAGCTGTCCTCGTTTATTAAGGGGCTGCTGATATTTCATTAAGGAGATGGTTCAAGAAGTGGTGAAGGAATCAGCAGATAGAAACGATTGAATATGATATGAGCCTTCACAGGCGGCTTTTGCGAACATTGATTATACTATCGAAAAGCCCCATATCGTAAAAAGAAGGAAGAAGTATCAATCGTTTATCGGGGTGATGATATGAAAAAACTGTTCAGGGCCATAAGAAATCGTGATTTGGAAACGGTTCATCACATCATTGGTAATAGACCTGAGCTAGTCAACTGTAGAGCAAAACAGCCGCCAAAGAAAGATGACGGACAGTCTCCTTTGCAAATTGCGCTTAAGACAGGAAATACAGCTATTGCAGAATATCTTTTGGATATGGGGGCAGACGTTAATTTTATTGAGGATGAGTCATGTTGTAATCAGTGGAGAGCGCCTGTCATACATGATGCAATTAACTGTGCGGTTATGCTGAGCAGGTGGAACACCAATGAAAGCTTAAGTGGATTTGTTGTGCATTCCACGGAAGAAGAAGCAATGGAATCCCTGCACCTTCTGAAAAGGATGATAGCTGCCGGTGCAGATGTCAACGCCGTGGATTCCTATGGAAATTCCGGGTTGAGTCGGTTCGTTTTGCAGGCAAGACAGATTCTTCCTGCCTATAATTATAAAGAACATAAAGAGAGTGACAATCGTATTTTTACCAAAGAGCTTCATGAGGATTTGAAGAGCATTCTGCAGGTTTTGAGGGATGCCGGTGCCGATATAGAATATGCAGCGCCTAATATTAAAGTGTCAATTCGCGATTTCTATCAAGAAGGCGCTATTTCAATATTGCTGAGTGAAGTCTATGAAGTCGAAAATCATAGCCCGGTTGTGCCGGGGATTGAAAAAACGTCCTAGTTTATATCAGGGACAGCATAAAATCATCTTTTTAAATTCAGAAGAAGGCATCAAAATTTCACAAAAACAAATCGTAAAGCAGTAGGATTTGCGACATCTTGTTTTTAGACCATGGAGAGTTCTCCCTTGTGAATGAATGTTTTAGCGCAGTCATTCTGGGTGAGCCTTAATTAGTTTCCTGCGATTTAATTTTTGCGAATGTTATTGAACAATATTATAATACCGGTCCACGATCATTCGGATTCTGTGCGGGAGAAAATTATGGCATAATAATCATATGGAAAAAAAGTGACTTTATGTTACAGATGATTCCAGTGAAAGAATACCGCAAGGGTATCAGAAATGTTCCGTCCGGTATCGTAACCTGTTATAGAGGAGGTTTTTTACATGAGTAACGTTACAAAGTACAAATGGTTTTTCAGACTCTTGGCAACAAGAGAAGGCAGAAGAATCCTGCTGATTCCGACGGTGATCCTGCTGGCATTGTCTGTGTTTACCATTTATCAGATGGAGCTAAATCCAAAACCGGAAAGGGTAGAGATGCAGGATGGCAGCGGTGACATTAAGCTCACGAAGAGAAGCGCGCTGATTGCTTTTAAACTGCCGCAGGAAGTCGGTGAGGTGAGGGATATTGTCGGTGAGGATATGAAGGTGACATCCTATGATGTATTTTGTGATAAGGACAACAACATAAAATCTGCCATGGTGAATGTGAAGGCCGATGAGAAGGAAGCAAAGGAGATCATAGATTCCTATCAAAAGAAATATGGTTTGACGCAGGCCGCATCTGCCTGGAATGGAGATGCGGGTGGCTTTGACATTTCGATTCGATATGACAGGAAGGATCAGAGGATAGACATTGATTTGAAGAAAAAATAATATTTTTTAGAAAATCGATTAGTTTTTAGACAAATAGCAAAAGAGTCAGTACAAAGAGGGGATAGAGGGGCTATGACGAAAGAAGAGCGCACTGAGAAATGGTTTGAAGAGGTGCCTGAAGCAAAGAAGCTGTCCCTTGAAGAAAGAAGGAAAATCTGTAGTTGTGTTGCAAGGGAAACTGTGGTTATTTTCATCGTCCTTCTTGCGGCGGAGTTCGTTGCAGTGTATCTCTGGACTGGCGGAATCATTTTTGACCGTATGGCAGAGGCAGCGAATCAACTTGCCGTGAACAGTCATGGGACAAGACAATATAAGATTCTTGCCCTGTTTGGCGTGATGCTGTATCTTCCCTTTTTTGTGATCCCTCTTACTATGGGTTTGGTCTATCGGAAAAGACGTCTCAAAACTCTGGCAAAGAGGGCTTGTTCTGCGGGGGAAGTGTTCTCGGCAAGCGATATATCACAAGCGGGTGCATCGTATCATGATGCGAAAGGGGATGAGATGAAGGGGAATGAAGCGCCGGAAACAATAGAAGAGAATTCAGGAAATGAGTGGCTGAACCAATGGGAAAGGCTCAGGCACAGGTTTGACTGCAAAACCGACCTGGAGTCTTACTTTAAAAAGAAAAGGATCGGGGAAGCGGATATGGGTGTCCTGGATCTGGGCATGGCGCGTTTTGAGACCGGTCGGATCATCGCCTGCGATCCCTGCATCGACCTTGATGGGGCCAAGCCATATCTACAGACGATTCCGTCGGGAATTTATCCTGTCAGAGTCGCCGTATGTAACAGTGACGGCAGCGGAATTCGCTATGCTTGTGCCAAGGTCGAAGTCAGTGGAAAGAAGCCGGCCCGTTATGAGCTTGCGATGACAGGAGATGAAAAGCTTACGTCAGAGAATGACGGAGGTCAAGAGGAGGGATTCTTTGGCTTCGGCGTTGACTGCGGCCTGGCCTGTATTGCGGACGTGGCGACGCAGAGGGCATTCAATCGTTACTGGAAAGAGCGATGGGACAGGGATCATAGCATAGATCCTTTTAATGATCTCTTCTGTGACCTTTTGGAGGAGAGTTATAAGAAATATCCGAAGTACCAGAGTAAAACAGGGGATTGGTTTCACTGGAAGATCCCGGGAACAGACTGCGATCTGCCGGTTTTTGCTTCCGGCTGGGGTGACGGTGTTTATCCCGCTTATTTTGGCTATGACGCGGCGGGAAAAGTGACCGGGGTCTATATTCATTTTATTGATGTTGAAGAAGATTTTGCTGATGTGCAAACAGAGGATTCTCCGGAGGAAAACCACGAGGGTTGGACACTGGAGGTAGATGGGGAAGAGCAGACAGCAGTTACAATGACGAAGATCAAAGAGCAGTTAGGCGCCATACGAGGGGGCGATGCAGATTTTATGATCCTGAAGCCGTCGACGCCAATTTCAGTAGAGGATAACGATCGCATGTGTCATTTCGTGCAGATCTGTTCCGATAATGGCTCAGAAGAGTATCATTTTGAAGTGGGTACAGGCAGTAAGGGGAAAAACGATGGAACTTTGATCTATGGGAAGGATCACCTGAAGCAGGAAGAGGCTGAAAGGCTGATTCAGTCGCTTCTGGACAGCAATATTGTCCCGGAATTGCGGGAGTGGGAAATTGTTCTGGATTTGAGGTCAAATGGGAATATATAATGTGAGAGAAAGGAGTCAGTCTCCTGAGAATGATGTATTTTAGAGGGATATAAGCAAGAGCAGACCGGTTATGGATGCCAAGAGGCTTATGTCTGACAGAAAAAGGCAAACCGTGGCCGGGAAGGGGAAGAACAGTGAAGCGAGTTTTTGAAAATAGGGGAATTACTTACAATATCCAGAGGAAATATCAGCTGCATATTGATGGAGAGGGAGTCAGATATCAGTCAGCCAATGGGAAGAAATCTCTCGACATTAAGTTTGCGGAGCTTGGCTCTATTTTTCTTCTTACATACTGTAGTTCAAATCAGGATTACCTGGTGACTTTTCGTGATTCGGAGGGAAAGGATATCGGAGAGATTCACACTGATGTGCTTGCTGACGACGGATGCCACAATGTGAGGGAGACCAAATCGCTTCTGATCGCCCATGCGGAGAGCAAATTGCCCCGGAGCTTTCCGGACAATCTTGACAGTCTCAATATGAAGATTGCATTCAGTCTGGCAGAGAAAGAGATTTCTATCAAGGATGGTATCCTCATCGGAGCCAAGCATCAGGTGAAGCTGTCAGAGATCCGTCGGGTTAAGTGCGGTACCAATGGAACTTTGAGTTATCTGACAGTTCACACAAAGGATAAGGGAGGATTTTTGGACCTGCCGGATATGAAAGTCCCGGTCAACGAACTGACACTGCCGATTCTGGAGGCTGTCCTTGCCAGAAATACCGGGAAAGTCATTGATTTCAGCAGAGGCAATGGCTTTGACCAGAAGACCTGCGAATTCGTCCTGATCCGCTATATGAATTCTACTTTCTTCGAAAATGAGGATGGAAGCGTGACAGATGACTGGCACAGGACGGCCTATGATCATATTCATTCCTATCACGCGGATATCGTAATTCCTGAGGATGGGTTGGAGCTATAGAAAGCTCTTTTTCATAATGAAAGATGGGAACGATCATCTGGGGAAGAGAATGATCAAGGATTAATGGTTTCCTTGCTGACCTGGGGGCTCTTTTAAGAGGCATCGCGTGCTGTGGGTATATGTTGATCAGCTGCCGTTTTCGGGGGGATAATATGAGAAATCATGAGGTTACCAGACGTCAGAATCTCTTGGATAGCTATGGGAACATCGCCGAGCCGGGCTGGTCAAGGAGGCAGCTTCAGACCTATCGGAGAGGGGATATCAAGGCGCCGGCATTTCGGATCAAGGAGTGGGATTACTATTTGATCCTGAATAAGGACTTCGGCCTGGCCCTTACTATGTCCGACGATGGTTATATGGGACTGCAGTCGGCCAGTTTTCTCAAGTTTACGGATCAGCCCTTTGAGCACACGGAGACCATTTTCAACCTGTTGCCTATGGGAAGGCTTAAAATGCCGGAGACAAGTTCCTGCGGGAACTGTCTCTACCGGGATGACAGGCTCTTTTTGTCCTATGAGATTTCGAACCTTCCCTCCGGGAGAGGACGGCGAAGACATCTGATCTGCAATTTCAGAAATTTCTATCATGGAAAGTCCCTGAAATGCAATATATTCCTCGATGAGCCGGACATGGATACGATGGTGATTGCCACGCCCTGGAATCGGAAACACGCCTTCTACTACAATCAGAAAATCAACTGCATGCGTGCTTCCGGCAAGGTTTTGTTTGACGGGAGGATTTACAGATTCAACCCCAGGACGGATTTCGGAACCCTGGACTGGGGACGGGGAGTGTGGACTTACGAGAACACCTGGTACTGGGGAACCTGCAGCTGTGATATGGATGGGCACAGCTTCGGATTTAACATCGGTTATGGCTTCGGGAATACGAGAGCGGCGAGTGAGAATGTTCTCTTTTGGGATGGGGCAGCTCATAAGTTGGATGATGTCATGTTTTTGATCCCGGGCGACCACGGACCGGACCCGATCCGGGACAGGGGCAAAGAGGGAAAGCGGCGCGGCGGAGACGGCAGAGATGCGATCCGCTATCTGGAGAAATGGCGCTACACGTCCTCTGACGGGCGCTTTGAGATGGATTTTGTCCCGATCATCGACAGGAGAGCCAAAATTGACAGAAAGATTATTTGCTCTGACCAGCATCAGGTCTTCGGGAAAATGAGCGGTACGGCCATTCTTGACGACGGCAGGAAGATTGTTCTCAAAGACGTACTCTGCTCGGCGGAGCATATCTATAATCGCTTTTGACAGGGCACGAAAGAGACTGTATTCGAGTAGGCGCGGTGCTTTAAAACAGAAGACATGGAGAAAGAGCAGACGGCAAGCGCTTCGCAGGCATTTAGAGAGTCTGGTGTGATTGGAGGCGGACTATGCCGATTCACGTGAGAGTAGAGAGCGACGGCTTTGAGGGAGTCTTCTATCAGGGAAGAGATTCTGACAAGAAGGCTCTGATTGTCATGTCCGGCTCCAATGGAGGGCTGAGTCTGACGCGAAAAGAAGCGGAATTCTATCGGAATAACGAAATTTCAGCCCTTGCTCTTGCCCTCTTTCGAACACAGGATACGCCAAAGGAACTGTCTCGTATTCCGATAGAGTATGTGGAAAGTGCCATCCGCTGGCTGCGCGGACAGGGCTATGAGAAGATTGGTGTCGACGGGATGTCTAAGGGCAGTGAGATGGCTCTTCTGGCAGCGTCCATGTTTTCGGAGA
This sequence comes from Shuttleworthella sp. MSX8B, assembly GCF_000524295.1. NCBI lineage: Bacteria > Bacillati > Bacillota > Clostridia > Lachnospirales > Lachnospiraceae > Shuttleworthella > Shuttleworthella sp. MSX8B. The sequence goes on along the minus strand of NZ_JAQT01000029.1, from coordinate 72,422 downwards.
TTTCCTGTGTGATCGCAAGGGTGCCCTCCTACTTTGTGAGTGAGGGAATCGCAGGCGCAGGAAAGTCCAAAAGGCCGTCGGGAACCTCCTGCTGGAGTTATCAGGGCAGGGATATTCCCTATGCGCCTTATCAGAGCAGGAAATTTTCTATGATGAAGGCATTCTTGCGGGAGCGGGAAGTTCATATCATTGACTTTAACAGGGACAAGGAAGTCAGACCGGACACCATCATTCCTGTCGACAGAATCAAGGGGCCGATTCTTTTGATTTCATCGAAGCATGACGAGATCTGGCCCTCCTATGAGAGTGCATGCAGGATAGAGCGGGAACTGCGGGAGAAGGCCTTTATCTATCCGGTCAGACATGTCGCGCTGGACTACATCAGTCATGCGGTGACTGCAATGGACTTGCCGGGGATCTACAAGCTGATCTTCAGGACGGAGCGTCAGCATCCCAAAGAGTGCCGCAGGGATCGGGAGATCCTGAGGGGGGAATTGCTCTTCTGGGTGAATGAGGTTTGGAAGTGAGATTTGATTTAGCCGGTCGGCTGAAATCGCTGAAGACATGGAGACAGAAGGTTTTTTCATGCACCGGAGCTGACAGAAAAGTTTCTGGAGTTGCAATATATCTAGGCACGGAGATAGAATTATATTATACTTGATTTAGTTTTCTAGCTTTTGTCCTGCTATATCGGGGTAAAGGATGGAAATGGAGAGATGAATGCGGAAGAATCTGTAATTTATCTTTGTAGTACCGGATTGAGTAGATCATTAGAATGGCTGATCGGCGGGAATTCTTTTGTATCGGATGAGAAAACATGAAAAGGAAGTGACGAATGAGCGCGAGAACAAAAATTTCAGACAGACTTCAGGAAGTGGTCGGGCTAAAAGCAGATCAGGCCAGCGGTCAGTTATGTGGAGTATATCACGGCTATCACGTTCGATTGGTTCCCTATAATGGAAGCAATGCCTATAGCTACATGGCCTGCTTTTCCCTGTCGCAGGGCGGCATGCAGCCGAGGAAGGAAGATATCAGAGAAATCGTAAAAGGTTCCAAGGTATTCTATGGCAGGGCGCAGGTCAAGGGATTTTCGGTTTCATTTCCACTTCGCGCAAAGCTGACGCTGGGAAAAAGCGTGGAGAACATCCGAACTGCCCTGGATTACATTACAGAACAGCTCGGAGTCAGAGGCTATCGGGAATGCTGTGAAAGCTGTGGCAGAGAAACCATGACAGAGCATTATCGGATGGGGAATCAGTTCCTGCTCCTGTGCCCGGACTGTTATTCCACGAAAGCCGGTGAGATTACAACTCGCAATCAGAGGGATTCAATGAAGGAAGAGACGGTCGTGGGGGGCGTGATCGGAGCGCTCTTAGGATCACTGATCGGAGCGGCCGCCATAGTCCTTCTGGGTCAGCTGGGATATGTGTCCATGCTGTCTGGAATTATTATGGGATTCTGCGTACTGAAAGGCTATCGACTGCTTGGAAACCGAATCAGCAGGAAGGGGATAGTCATCAGTCTTGCGGTGATTGCGCTTATGGTCTATGCGGCCAATCGGCTGGACTGGGCAATTTCCTTCTCAAAATGGACCGGGGGAGAGGTGGATATTCTGACTGCTTTCCGCTACTTTACGGATATCATGAAGGAAGGATATATCAATCTCAAAAGTTACTGGATGGATCTGGGACTGGTCTACCTCTTCTCCGCGCTTGGCGCGATTCCGGCGATTGCTAATATTGTTAAGAGTGACAGGAATGCCAGCAGCTTCGAACAGATGGGAGGTAAGGACACCTTTTGATCCTGCCTGTTGATGCGTTGATTTGGCAGCATAGGGAAGGTTTCAATACTTTTGCGCGTGAAGGGACCGCTTGTGGCAGCTTTAAAGGAGCCACAAGCGGTCCTTTTTCGTGAGTCCGACAAAGAGTCTGTTTTAAAGCTCTGTTTTCGTCCTTTTCGATATTTGTTCATTCATGGTTTTGACCAGTTTTCTGTTGTGAAGATAGAAGCCAAGCCAGATCAGCAGGGCAATGGCAAGTTCACCCAGAAGAGGAAAGATTACAGCGTAGATTCCGCTGCTTATCGGGATCCAGCCGACTGCAAATGCACTGATCAGCATGACGGCGCAGCCGATTCCCATGTGGAGAACAGACTGCAGGAAAAGAGGGAGACGGTCATTTTCATAGAGGAAGGTCGGAAGTCCAAAGCCCAGTCCGATGAGAAGAGATCCGAGGGCCATCTTGGTGAAGAAGTAGTTCGAAGTGCTGAAGTTGCCCTTGTAACCGAGATCCATTGCGACTCCGACGATACAGAATATGATGGCAGAGATGCCGATTGCGACAAGCGTGTTGCGTAAGACAGATTTCAGATTTGTACTCATTTTTAACCTCCTTGTTTTGTCTCTGAGGCAAAGAATCTCTTGATTGCCAGGGATAGGACTTACAGTCCTAACTGTTTCTTGAAGTCCGGCAGATATTTCCTTGATACATAGTCCGAAAGACCGTTCCTGAGTTTCAGGAGCAGGGCCCCGCTGAATCCTGTTTCAAGACCCTGCAGGCAGGAGAGGTTTACCAGGGTCTGCTTTGAAATCTGCAGGAATCCGGCGCCAAGTTGAGCTCTGATCTCACAGAGACGGGCGCAGGAGAAATAAGCCTTCTTTTCGGTGTAAATGACGGCCTGACCACCCTCAACTCGAACCATGTAAATCTCCTCCGGTTGGAGAAAGACCTTCTGATCCTCTGCTCGCGCAAGAATGGGGGCGCGATTCGCTCCAAGCAGATCAATCATCTTCTGTATGTCGTCCGTCATGCGATCTGTGTAGATGACCGCATAGGGCGGTTGATGTTGTTCGCCTATTTCAACGCGGACCTTCATGTCAGCTGCTCCTTTCTCTCTCCTGATAATGCGATCATACAGGAAGAATGAAAACCTGTCTCGCAGCTTATGCCAAGATGCCCAAATTTTGTGCTAAGATGCATTTGAACCTTCCCTTTCTGCAGAGTGCGATTCGTCTTTACCAGAAGTATGGTTTCTATGAGATCGAAAGCTATAACAACAGCCCGATGGATACTTCCATTTACATGAAACTGGATTTATGAGTCCGGGGGATTGGAAATCAGATAGATTTGACGCATACCAGGCTGGAAAATGGGAGAAAACGTATGAGGAGCGGTGAAGGATCGATTTCATGAAGTGATTTATGAGGGTAGCAGGAAGCAGGAGAACGAAATGATACATGTCTTGATTGTGGAGGATGATCCGGCGATTGTAAAATCTCTGGAAGATTTTTTGCGGGGGCAGGAGATGCAGGTGACTTCTGCCGGGGGGCAGGAGGAGGCTCTGCAAAAATTACAGGAGAGGCCGTATGATCTGGTTCTTTTGGATATTACGCTCCCGGATGGCAGCGGCTATTCCGTCTGCAACGCGGTCAAGAGAGATTATCAGACGCCGGTTATTTTTCTGACTGCCTCCGGGGATGAGAACAGCGTGGTGACGGGCTTTGACCTGGGCGCAGAGGATTATATTGCCAAGCCCTTCCGTCCCCGGGAGCTGGTCTCCCGCATCCGAAATGTGCTTCGCCATACAAAAAGGCAGTCAAATATCGAACGAGTTCAGGATCTTCGCGTCGATCTTGACAGCGGCCGCGTCTTCAAGGGAGAGCAGGAGCTTAGCTTGTCGGCCATGGAATACCGGCTTCTGGGTATTTTTCTGGAGAATCGGGGCAGGATTCTCTCGCGCAGTCAGCTCTTAGAGGCGGCCTGGGATTTTGCCGGCGATTATGTCAATGACAATACGCTTTCGGTCTACATCAAACGGCTGCGGGAGAAGATTGAGAGTGATCCGCAGAACCCGACCATGATCAGAACGGTGCGGGGGCTGGGATATCGCATGGAGGACTCCACAAAATCGACTGGGGGGAAATGATGAGAGAAGTAAGAGCGTTTCCGTTTGCCCTTCGGGGGAGACACAATCGAAAATCTTTCTGCCTGATGCTGCTGACATCCGCCATCAGCCTGCTTGTCATCTGTCTGGTCAGCAGAAGTTTCTTCCCTGGACTTTTGGCGCTTTTGGGAGACCTTGTCCTGATCTTTGTCTGGTATCACCATGTACGGGCTATCGATAAGGAACTGGCCGGCCTGAGTGATCTGGTTGACCGAACTCTGCGGGGAGAATCGAGTCTGTCTATTGATAGTTCTGAGGAGGGAGCCTTTGCGATTCTGACAGGAGAACTGGAGAAGATGGCGGTGCAGCTTCGAACCGAGGCGGATCAGAAAAAGATCGAGAAGCAGAAGATGAGCCGGGCTCTGGCGGATATCGCCCATCAGTTGAGGACGCCGCTGACCGCCCTGAATCTGAATATGGATCTTTTGATGAGAGGAAATCAGAAGATGAATATGGATCTCATGCAGGATCAGAATGAAAGCGCTATGGAATCTCGCAGTCGTCAAATGCATGAGATGAGACGCTGCCTCCTGCGCATGGAATATCTGGTGGAGGCCATGCTCAAGTTGGCCAAATTGGACTCGGGGACAGTGCAGTTCAAGAGAGAGCCTGTTATGCTGAGGGAAATGCTTACAAGGGCAGCAGAGCCCCTTCGCATTCCCATGGAACTCAAGGAACAGAAACTGGTCATTGCGGGTGACGGCAGTTTTATCGGGGATATGGATTGGAGTATTGAGGCGGTCGGCAATATTTTAAAGAATTGCATGGAGCATACGCCGGAGGGAAAAGAGATCTGTGTGTCCATTGAGGATTCTCCCATTGCGGCCGTAATTGTCATTCAGGATCAGGGGGAGGGCTTCTCCTTAGAGGATCAGACGCGGATTTTCGACCGCTTTTATCGGGGAAAGAATGCCTCACCCCAGAGCGTCGGTATCGGACTGGCCCTGGCCAGGGAGATTATTCTCGCCCAGAACGGCACTGTTAAGGCTGAAAATATTCCGAAGGAAAAAGGCGGCGGCGCGATGTTCACGATCCGGTTTTATAAGCAGGTTGTTTGATAAGTCAGGCTCTTCCACAAGGCAGGGCCCTTGCGCGTAAGCTCTGAGAAGAAGGGATCGGTCAGGACCTTATTGTGCTTTCACAAGTCAGGATCCTGATATGTCAGTCTTCTGCAGTGGAATGATTTCTAACAGTTGCCTGCGAAGTGCGGGGAAATGACAGGTCAGTGACAGAATTCGTTGGTTTTCTGTCACTGACCTGTCATTTTGCATATCTATACTGAATACAGAAAGCATGATACAGAGATTCAGAGCGATTGCAATCGCAGGAAAGGAGAAATATATGGAGATTCTTCGCGTTGAAAATCTTTCCAAAATCTATGGAAAAGGAAATCAACAGGTGAAGGCCTTGGATGGAGTGTCCTTCTCTGTTGCCAAGGGACAGTTTGTCAGTATTATTGGCCCTTCCGGATCCGGGAAATCGACCCTTTTGCACATCCTCGGCGGTGTGGATCGACCGACCGAGGGAAAGGTTTTTCTCAACGGACAGGATGTCTATGCCAGAAATGACGAGCAGCTGGCCATTTTCCGGCGCAGACAGGTAGGCCTGATCTACCAGTTTTATAATCTGATCCCGGAATTAGATGTGGAGGAAAATATCAGTCTCCCCCTTCTGATGGACGGACGTAAGCCGGATCCCAAGGCCCTGGAAGAAATGATCCACAATCTGGGTCTGGAAGAAAGACGCCATAACCTGCCAAATCAGCTGTCCGGAGGCCAGGAACAGCGTGTATCCATCGGAAGAGCCCTGCTTACCTCGCCTGCCCTTGTCCTGGCCGATGAGCCCACCGGAAATCTGGATTCTACCAGGAGCCAGGAGATTGTTACCCTCTTAAGGGAATCGAATCGTCGTTTTCAGCAGACCCTAATTGTCATTACCCATGATGAGAATATTGCCCTGCAGGCGGACCGTATGCTCTCGATTGAAGATGGCCGCATTGTAAGGGATGAGATATTAAGGAGGTAGGACATGAGAATCTTTCGTCAACTGGTCTGGAAATTTCTGCGGGCGAATCGAATGCGAACGGCAGCTACAATTGTCGGTATCGCTCTTTCCATGTCCCTGCTTACGGCAGTGATTGAGGGAGCCGTCAGCGGAGTTCGCTATCTGCGGGAGGTGGAGATAGAGAAAAACGGAAGTTATGATCTCATTCGGTCAGATCTGAATGCCCAGGAGGCAGAACGTCTGAGTCAATTGGATGGAGTGAAGCAGTACAGCCGTATCACAGAGGTTGGCTGGGCCAATATTCATTCGACCAATGAGAAGAAGCCTTATCTGTACATACAGTCAGCAGAAGACAACTTGAAGGATCTGATCGCCCTGCACCTGACAGAGGGAAGGATGCCGGATAAGGCTGACCAGATCCTGCTGCCGGAGCACCTGGAGAAGCAGGGGGGCGTCAAATATCAGCTGGGGGATGCTCTGACCCTGCAGGTCGGGACAAGAAGCGTGAATGGGCAGAGAGCTTTGGCCAATGCGTCGCTTGGTCACAGGGAAGAGGGGGAGGATGCAAATAAAGCAGAGGAAAAGTTGGTTGATCTTCATGAGCAGACCTACCAGGTGGTCGGCTTTTACAAGAAACCCTCTGCAGATCTGGAATCCTATTTCTGTCCGGGCTATACGGCTCTGACTTGTAGAGCTGCCGGAGACGGAAGATATACGGTAGCTCTTACCATCCGTCAGCCGGAGAAGATTCATGCCTGGATGAATGAGCATCCGGATCTGTTAAAAAAGGCGAAAATACACAAGAATCTTCTTCAATTCTATGGGGTGATCGGTAAGGAGAGCTGGCGGATCATGCTCTATGGATTTGTGATTGTTCTTCTTGTAATGGTTGTTTTTGGATCATTTTCACTGATCTATCATGCCTTCTCCATCTCTTTGAGTGAGCGCACCCGAAAGTACGGTATGCTTCGGTCGATCGGAGCAACCAGAAGGCAGATCCGGGCATCGGTTTTCTATGAGGCGGGAATTCTGTCTCTGGTCGGTATCCTGTCCGGAATTGTCATCGGATGCCTTGGAATCGGTCTGACCCTTCATTTTTTGCAGGACCTGATTTCTCGTTTCGTTATGAATACACCGGTTCGCATTCATATGGTCCTGTCGGGAGCAGGGATTGCCCTGTCTGCTCTCATCTGTCTGCTCACAGTTCTCTTGTCTGCTATACTGCCGGCCCGACGGGCGGCTGCCCTGTCGCCGATAGAGGCGATTCGACAGAGCCGGGATATGGAGCTAAAAGCGAAAGACCTGAAGACCGGAAAAAGGTTTCATCAGAATTTCGCAGCTATGATGGCTAAGAAGAATTATCGGCGCAATCGCAGACGGAGCCGAACCTGCGTCCTGGCCCTCTTTTCCAGTGTGGTGATCTTCGTATCGGCTTCTGCCTATTCTGCCTACTCGATCCAAGTGATAGATCAGAGAGCAGGAAATGGTCCGGACGTATTCTATTTCTACTCTGTGGATCACATGACGTCACAGACGGCAGATCTCTGGAAGCAGTACCGGGAAATTGAGGGAGTTACTGGATTTGCGGCTAAGCTGAGCCCGCAGAATATCAGCAGCTTCAGTGCGGATCGGGCTAATTTCAGTGAGGATTATCAGAAGAAGTCGATGAATGGGCAGGAGTCGCAGGAAAATGGGCAGCAAAAACAGGTAAATGGACAGGAGTCGCAGGAAAATGGGCAGCAAGAGCAATATGAATTTGATAGCCAGCTGAACTTCATAGATGACAAGTCTTTTTCCCAATTGCTCAAGGAAAACGGCTTGTCCCAAGAAGAGTATATGAATACTTCCGCTCCCAGGGGTCTGCTTTTAAACCGCTTCTATCTCAAGGATGTTAAGGGAGAGGAGACGCCGCCATTGATGAAAAAAGAGGCATTCCCACTGCAGATCTCAGGGAAACGCATGCTTAATCTGCAAGGAGAGGACGCACGCTTTGATATCCTGCCTTTGACTATCGGAGCGGGGATCACGAAAGGTTTCTGGTTTGAGCGGGATGTCAACGGCATATATTATCCGGTGTCTGCTATGGAGGCTGTTCTGGGAAGAAACAGCAGTGAAAATGGAAGTGGGGGCGTTACTCTGGCCTTTCAGACAAGAGATCACAGCAAGACCGTAGAAGAACTGGAGAAGATGGAGGGAAAGCTGCTAGGCTATCGCGGCTCTGTTTATGACCGCCTTGCGAATGCGCAGACCACGCAGGCGACGATTCTGGTCATCAAGGTATTCGCCTACGGGTTCATCATCCTGATTTCCCTGATCGCCATCACCAATGTCTTCAACATTATGTCAACGGGGATTATCCTGCGGCAGCGGGAGCTTGCCATGCTTCGCTCGGTCGGCATGTCCCGCAGACAACTGGTACGGATGCTTTCCTATGAATGTATCGGTTACGGGGCACGGGCGCTGGGATTGGGACTGCCCTGTTCCGTCGGCATTTCCTATCTGCTCTATCGGCTGATTGTACAGAATGAGTTCCTGCGCCCAATATCCTTCTTCCTGCCCTGGCAGGCAATGCTGATCGCTGTCGCAGTCGTCTTTGCCGTGGTCTTGATTACCATGCGATATGCGGAGCACAAGGTATCAAAAGTGAATCTGATCGATGCGCTGAAGGAAGAGGTGGTCTGAGAGGAGATTTGCTCCGGAAGTAATTACAATGACGGCTCTATGTCACATGTCGGAGCGGGATCCCCGGGGAGCCCGCTCCATTACTATGCCTGAACGGATTTGGGTGTTCTATGGTATGGCCGAATGTTTTACGGGTTCTGCCGTGTTGGATCTTCACGAGACGAAGTGCTGTCTCTGTCATTTTTCAAAGAATCTTCTTCATCAGATGCCCGTGATACGTGGCCTTTCCGATACAGGTGTACAAAAGTTATGACGCAGAAAGTGATGCCAGACGCTATCAAAAGCAGCAGAGAGAGTCCCCGCAGAAGGAGGCTGAAGAAGAAACCGACTGCGATCAATGGCGTTGAAAAGAGGAGGGTGTAGCCCCCCATGTCATCCATCTCAAAACCGGATATATGATTCCAGACTGCCTTTAAAATCAGATCAAAACCGCTTCCTGTCAAAAAGAAGAAGAGGGCGATTCCCAGGAGAACGAGAATGGGAGTATATTGGTGAAAATACTTTTTCATGCTTGCCTCACAATTTGCAGAACGGCCGCTCGACCTCACCTGAAAGGTTAATTGAAGAATAATATGTTTTTCTGTCGGCAGCAAGTGAGAACCTCTATTTTGAGTGGTAGCTTAGATGCGGTAGAGAGGTGGACTGCAATTGGAGTTTCGATCAAAAAGAGGGCGCAAAAGGGTCTCTTTGTCGGATCAAAAATATAGTAAAATGAAGACGGGAGTCTCTGTTTATTTATGGACATAGAAGGCCTGCAGAGCCTGTATTCAAGAGGTGAATTCATGATTGTCGATACAACTGCGGTTAATAAAGGGGCTCTATGAGCAAGAGTAAGTATACTGTCAGTCGGATTTGTGATGTGAGTATCCGTAATATGAGAATGGGTGAGGACGAACGATGTTTTTTGATAAGTTAAAGAAGGAACTCTTTCACGGGGGAAAAGGCCAATCGAACGAGGACAGAAACGTCTCTGCTTCACAGGGGCAATTCTCGCGGGCAAGCGGAGAAGGGACGGAGAAACCGTTCTCGCAGGCAAGCGGAGGAGAAGCAGAGGAACCGCTTTCGCAGACAGCGATGGGGGAAGAGAGGAGCAAGCGCTTTACTTTGATGGCGGAGAGATTGGAAATCGCTGCTGGAGAGGAATTCTATGTCGAGGGTGACCTCGTCGGCCAGGCTCAGGCAGGTGAACTGGTGACGGTTCTGTATCGCGACGGCAACATTGCCCATCCGGTGATTGAAAAAGTAGAGATCTTAGAGAAAAAAGGAGATGTCAGCGCCGACACCAGGACGGCAAGACTGTATTTTTCCGGGAAGAAAGCCCTGGATCTCGACTGGAAGTATGCCGTCATTACCGATATTCCCTACCAGATCGAGGTGGATGTGAACAAGGCAGTAGAAAATCCATATCTGCTGGGTCTGATCCAGGCTTTTGATCGGCACATCCGCGAGGAAGACTTTTGGAATCTCTTCTTCCGCGAACTGGTGCGGAGTCATTATCTGCTTCCTGTGCGCATGGACGGCAGTATGCCAAAGGGCCAGGGCGGGGAGGTTACGCTTGAAAAGGGGATGACCTTTGGGGTCTATCGGGTCAGCTTGAATGACGGAAGTTCGGCCCTGCCGGTCTATACGGATTGGGTAGCATTGGAAGGAATGGCCGGGCAATGCGGTGATGGCTGGAAGAGAGAAACCATGGTCATGCATTTTCCTCAGCTGGTGGATATGCTGGAGGAGGGAGAGAGCATCATCGTGAATCCTTACGGTCCTAAATTTTTTGTCGTCGATCCAAAGACCATTGCAAATATCGTGAATTCTTCCGGTTATCAGGGCGAGTTCGGAGAGGCCAAGGTTGCGTCTAAGGCAGTCCAAAAGGATGAGAAGATTCTTCTGGGTTACCCCGCAGAGAGCGAAGAAGTGGAGGCCATTCGCAGGCGTCTGGTTGCCTTTGGTAAAAAACATCCTGAGATTTCCATGATCGATCTTTTACTCAAGGCGGATGAAGAGGGAACTCAGTCCTATCTGGTAATTGTCGATGTACCGGAGGAGGGATGCAGGGACTATTTCGGCTCCATTTACAATGCCTGCCGTGACCTGCTTCACCGAGTGACTTATATGGATTTTGTGACCCTAAGGAGAGCGGAGTTCGCCAGGACGGCGAGGACAGAGCCGCCGGTCTATCAGAGATAGGGGATAGAAAATGCTGATTGGTTTTTTCTTTGCCGTTTGTTTCGTTGCATCGTCCGTCGGAGCTGTTGTGGGGGCCGGCGGAGGGGTGATCATCAAGCCGGTACTGGATATGGTTGGAATTTTGCCTGTGTCAACGGTCAGCTTCTGCTCGGGCTGTACCGTCTTAGCCATGTCTGTGTGCTCTTTGATTCGAACCAGAAATAATGGAGTTCAGCTTAAGATCAAGACGAGTACAGCGCTCGCTGTCGGCGCGGTAGTCGGAGGACTCCTGGGACAGATCCTTTTTGATCTGGTTCGAAAAAGCTTCGGAAATGAAAGTGTACTCGGGGCCATCCAGGCGACCTGCTTAACCATAATGACGGTAGGAGTCCTGCTCTATGTTATTTTCAAGAGCCGTGTGAAGGCCCTGCAGGTGAATCATGTTCTGCCCGCGGTTCTTATCGGTCTTATCCTGGGCCTTGTCTCCGCCTTTCTCGGAATTGGCGGAGGACCTATGAATGTAGCGGTTCTCTACTACTTTTTTTCTATGGACGCCAAGCAGGCGGCCAAGAATTCGATTTACATCATCATTTTTTCTCAGACGACGAGTCTGATCAGCTCCCTGATCAGGGGAACTGTTCCCGATTTTACCGCGGTCTATCTGATTGCCATGATCTGCGGCGGTGTGGGCGGAGCTCTCCTGGGAGCGGCAATCACCAAAAGACTCAATAACAGCGGCGTTGAAAAGGTGTTTAATATTCTCCTTCTTGTTATCATAGCCATTGGCTGTTACAACATCTTTAAGTACACACATATGTAAATCATAAGCACCCCGGTCGGGTATCCGTGTCAAAGAAGACGGTTTTTCTGTGAGACTGCCGGGAAGAGGTGAGGGCGATGATTGTTGAGAGCGGAAACAGCCTGCAAGAGACTAAGCGCAGGAATCGCATCCTGATTAAAAACAAGATTTTTCGAATGGAGCATGCCCTGCGCAATGAGATTGCGAGGGAACTGGGACTGACCCTGCCGACCATCACGAACAGCATCAATGAGATGATCCGTGAGGGTCTTGTCATCACAGAGCCGCTTTCACAGGAGAGCCGGAACAAAAATTCGGGAAGACGCCCCCTGGCAGTGGCATTTCGCCGGGAGGCGGCCTACGCCATCGGCATTGAGCTGGGACCTTATTATAGCCGGGCGATTCTGGTCAATTTGCGCGGAGAGGCTGTTGAGAGCGTGACGAATCCGAAAGCCTCCGAGAGCTATGGGAAAATGCTGTCAGAGCTCGAAAATCTGGTGGAGCATTTTCTGCACCGGATTGATCGGGATCAACTGATCGGAATCGGAATCGGAGTGCCGGGATTTGTGGACACGGACCGGGGACGGATCCGCTATACCTTTCGAGAGGACTGGAACGGGAAAACGCTGGGAGAGGACCTGGGCAGGAGATTCTCAGTTCCGGTCAGCGTCGATAACAACACGCGTCTTCGGGCCACAGGTTATGAGATGCTGCTGCGCGAAGAACGGCCGGGGATGTTTGCCTATTTTTTTGTCTCGCGAGGGATCGCCTGTCCCATTCTTATGAATGATCTGGTTCTCTCCGGGGACAGCGCAGGAGCGGGAGAACTGGGACAGACGGTTCTCTTGTCCTTTGATCAGAAGGGGCGAAAAAGGGCTGTGACGACAGACCAGCTCGCCTCAGAGTCGGCCCTTTTTGAGCTCTGCCGCAGGGAAATGGCGGAGGGAAGATTGGCAGCTTTGCGCAAGAGGCTGGACGCGGGAGAGGAACTGACCATGCGGCTGATTCTCGAGCTGCAGATGGGGGGAGACCAGGAAATTGACGCACTGATTGACGGTTGTATTCATGGGCAGGCTCTTGCCATGGCAAATGTTGTCAATCTGCTCAATCCAAATGCGGTTGTGGTTGATGCTTATATGATGACGTGGAAGACCAACAGAGAAAGACTGGTGGCTTATGCAAGAGAGCATTTCTTTGGAATGAATGAAAAGGATGTTGAGATACGATTTCGCGAATACGATTCCTATGACGGAGCCTTGGGGGCAGCCCTCGGATGTATTCAGAAGAATTTCTTGAATATCTGATCGCTGATCGTTTCGATTGAAACTTTCCTATCATTGAGAGGGAATCTTATTTTTTACGAGAATATAATTGGAGGACTGTGAAGATTTATCTTCAGCGACGGCAGATAAAAATTAAATAAATTTAATGAACGGTAAAGAAGAGAGAGTGGATCCAGGTGATAAAAGGTCACAGGGATCCTTTTTTACGCAATGTGTGGTCGAGGAAGAGATGTATGGGGGATCGATGCCCGTTAAAAATTTTTAAGCGGATCAGTATTTGCGGGGGATAATGTTTCGGTAGAAAATTCAGCATAATCCACAAGCCTGGGATAGTGAAACTATGGATATTTCCGATATTGATCTATAAAATAGAGAACTTATAATTAATAAAAAGATTTAATAAATAGATACAAGATTTTTGAAAGGATTCGAAAGAGAGAACTTGTATTTTGAGGGATGGGAAAATGCTTTCATATAATATAAAAATATCAGGGGAGAGATGGGAAGAAGATTATCAGCAATTTTTAAATCGAAATCTAGATTGTTTGAGAAGAGTTCAGGAAGGACAGGCCAAATATGCGGACAGCCAGGACTGGCTTGATACCCGGATTTGCGCAGGAAAAGATGTTTTGAATCGCATTTTGGACAAGGCTGGGGAGATACGGGAGAATGCGGACACATTTGTTCTGATCGGCGTGGGCGGCTCCAATAATGCGGCTCGCTCTGTGGTCGAGGCAATTGCTCCGAGGAGAGAGGGAGTGGATCCGGAGATTATTTATGCCGGGAACACATTAAATCCAACGCAGCTAAAGAAAATGCTGAGTAAGTTGGAGAACAGAAGTTGTTATATTGAATGTATCGCCAAAAATTTTGAGACTCTGGAGCCCGGCTCCTCCTTTCGGATTCTGAGAGAGTTAATGGACAGAAAGTACGGGAAAAAGGCACATGAACGAATCATTACTTGTGGAACAGCCGGAAGTTCTCTGGATCGACTGAGCAGAGAACAGGGATATGATTTCTTCGATTTTCCGAGCAAAGTGGGCGGAAGATTCACGGCTATGACCAATGTTGGCTTTCTGCCTGTAGCGGTTGCGGGGATTGATATTCAATCTCTGGTTGCGGGAGCGCATATGATGCAGATGTTTTTACATGCGAAGCGAGGGAAAGACAATATGGCATACCAATATGCCTGCCTGCGCAATTTCTGCTATCAGAAGAATCATCAGGTGGAGATGCTTTCTTCTTTTGAGCCGCGTTTCCGTTTCTTCTACAAGTGGTGGATACAGCTCTTTGCGGAGAGCGAGGGGAAGGATAATCGGGGAATTTTGCCGGTGACAGGGGAATTTTCAGAAGAACTGCACTCCATTGGTCAATTTATCCAGGAAGGTACGCCCATGCTCTTTGAGACTTTTCTGGACGTAAAAGAAGCGGATGACAGTTTGATGATCCATGCAGATGGACTGCCGGATGCCTTTGATTATTTGGATGAGAAGGATTTTGCTGATATTAACAGGGCAGCTTTTGATGCAACTGTTCAGGCGCATGCCGAGAGATTGCCGGTATCCATTCTTCAGTTGGACCGGTTGGATGCTTACGGGTTTGGTCAACTCTTTTATTTTTTCCAGTTTGCTTGTTATATCTCTTGTGAAATGATGGGAGTGAACCCTTTTAATCAGCCGGGGGTAGAGGCCTATAAGAAAAGAATGTTTCAGATTTTAGAAGAAAAATAAACGGTTAGAGACGGGGGACTTTATTTTAAATCAAACAGGAGAGAGTTTTTGTGTACAGAGTGGATCAGGAAAAGGGAATGGATGAAAATTTGCTTATCATGCACGGCGGGGGGCCGACAGCAGTGATTAACTGTTCCCTCTACGGGGCAGTGACGGAGGCTAAAAAGAGACTGAAGAGGGGACGGATTCTGGCAGCCAGGAACGGAACCGGAGGGCTGATCAGGGAAGAACTGATCGATTTGACTGAGGTCGCGGAGGCGGATCTAAAGAAGCTGCTTGTGACTCCGGGAAGTGCCATCGGAACCTCCAGAGACCAGCTTAACGAAGCGGAATACTTGCGAATGGCGGAGATCCTGAAGAGACATCAGATTCGCTATGTGCTCATGAACGGGGGCAACGGAACCATGGATACCTGCGGCAGGCTTTTTCTGGCCTGCCAGAAGCAGGGGCTTGAGATCAAAGTGATGGGAATTCCAAAGACTATGGACAACGACATTGCCGTCACAGATCACAGCCCCGGCTTTCCAAGCGCGGCAAGGTTTATTGCTGAGAGTGTCCGGGAAGTCTGCGCCGATGTCAGAGGCCTGCCCATCCATGTCTCTGTCATCGAGGCCTCTGGGAGAAATGCCGGATGGATCACGGCGGCCTCCGCCCTGGCGGCGGATCAGGGAGGACCGGGACCGGATCTGATCTATTTGCCGGAGCGGCCTTTTGATGAAAACGCCTTCATCGAGGATGTCAAAGAGCTTTTGAAGGTCAAAAAAGGGATTGTCGTTGTCGCCAGCGAGGGTCTGAAAGATGCCGCGGGGAAACCTGTGGTAGAACCGATTTTTACCGTGGGAAGAGCGACTTACTTTGGGGATGTAGGGGCGCATCTGGCTAATCTTGTGATCCGGAGGCTGGGCTATAAGGCCCGCAGCGAGAAGCCGGGTTTGATTGGAAGAGCTTCTATCAGATTGCAGAGTCCCGTTGATCGCAGAGAGGCCATTGAGGCGGGGGCTCTTGCCTGCAGGGAGGTGCTGTCCGGCACGACCGGGAAAATGGTGGCATTTCGGCGCGTTTGTGACCGCCCCTATCGGGCGGAGGCCTTTTTGACGGACATAGACCAGGTAATGATGACGGAGAGAACAGTGCCTGATTCCTATATCAACGCAAGGGGCAATGGGGTTACCGAGGCTTTTATGGACTGGTGCAGACCGCTTCTGGGAGCGGATCTGCCGGAGATGATTTCCTTTAACTGAGGAGAGGAGGAGAATATGCTGGTTCCAATGAGATGTATCTTAGAGGCGGCGGACCGCAAGGGGTACGGTCAGGCGGCCTTCAACATGAACAGCTTCAGTCAGATCGCTGCCGCCGTGCAGATCCATGAGCTCCTGGAGAGCGCCTGTATCCTGCAGGGGGCGGAGGCTTCCAACGCCTTTATGGGGGGAGAAAGCGATTTCATGCACGGCTCTCCAGAGAGCAAGAAAAAGGGCGCAGAGAATATGGGGAACATTGTCCGGGATTTCGGTCAGGAGAGTCCCATTCCCATCGCCCTTCACTTGGATCACGGCAGGAGTCTTGAGATGGTCAAGGCCTGCATTGAGGGGGGTTACACCTCCGTGATGATCGACGGCAGCAGTCTTCCCTATGAGGAGAATGTCGAGCTGACCAGAGAGGTGGTTCGATATGCCCATCCTCTGGGCGTTACGGTCGAGGGAGAGCTGGGCGTTCTTGCCGGTGTGGAGGATCACGTCTTCTCCGCGAGCTCAACCTATACCAATCCCCTGCAGGCAGTTGGTTTCTTCAAAAAAACCAGGGTGGACGCTCTGGCGATCAGCTACGGAACCATGCACGGGGCGAATAAGGGCAGGGATGCTAAGATCCGCAGGGAAATTGCCATCGCCACCAAGGAGTGCATGCGCCATGAAGGCATCGACGGCTTTTTGGTCAGCCATGGCTCCTCGACAGTTCCGCAGGAATTTGTCAGGCAGATCAACGAGCTGGGGGGAAGGATGGAAAATGCCTATGGGATCGATGTGGATCAGCTGGTCGACGTGAGTCGATGCGGGATCAATAAGATCAATGTAGATACCGACCTTCGCATGGCAAGTAGCAGAAATGTCCTTGAGCTGTTTAAGAATCATCCTGAGTTAAGGGAGAGCGAGAGTGTCGCCTGCGTCTATCGGGAGCTGACCGCCAACCCGGCCAATGTGGACCCCAGGAATTATGTGTCGGGCATCATGGACGCGATTCTCCATGGAGAGCTCGCTGATGAGGATGTGGAACTGGTCGACGACTGCCTCTATCGGGGGGCCATCTCCGCCATAGCCCCTCTTCTCGTCCAATTCGGAAGTTACCGCAATGCATCTGAGGTGATCCCCGTGAGCCTGGAAGAGATGGCAGAACGCTATCAAAAGGCGGGAATTTAAATATAGACAGTAGTTTTACGGAGACAATATTGAGGTGTCATAGAGGTATCATAGGTATGAAGCATATTTTTTTAAATCTCAAGCGCTTTGATGTGCCGGTAAAGGAGGGGGGAGTCAACCGTCTGGCCCCCATTGCCGGCTGGGGACGGGCCGTGGTCGAGGGGATTCAGGATGAAATCGAGGCCTATGGAAAGGATACGGAATTTGCGGTCTTCTTCCCGGAGGCGCATATTCTTTCTGCGGCTGAGGCCCAAAAACCCGGGAGCAGACTGATCCTGGGCTGTCAGAGCGTCTATCGGGAGGACGTCTTGCCCGGCGGCAATTTCGGAGCCTTTACCAGCAACCGCCCTGCGGCGGCCGCGCTTGCTCTGGGGGCTGATTACACGATCATCGGCCACTGTGAAGAGAGAAATGACAAGATGGGACTTCTTGCCGGCGGCGGCCTGACAGGGGATACGGCGAAGGAGGCAGTCAACCGGGTCCTGAATCAGGAAATTCTCTGCGCCCTGAAGCGGGAAATGAAGGTGCTCTACTGCATCGGCGAGAAGAGCGAAGAGCAGGAGCGCTGGAAGGAAGTCCTGGGGCAGCAGCTGGAGCTTGGTCTTTCGGGCATCTCTCCCTCAGACAGAACCGGGGTCACCATCGCCTATGAGCCGATCTGGTCCATCGGTCCGGGCAAAATACCGGCCGACGCGGCTTATATTCAAAAGGTCGCCCGCTTTGTCAAGGAGAAAACAAAGGGACTGGACCTGGTGTACGGGGGCGGCTTAAAGACAGATAACGCGAGGATGCTTGCCGCCATTCCGGAGATTGACGGAGGCCTGATCGCCCTCACCCGCTTTTCCGGGGAGATCGGTTTTTACCCCCGGGAGTATCTTGAAATTGTCAGGCTCTATCTGGGAGGAGAAGATCAGTAGGCAAAAGAGAGTGTAAGATCAGAAGGAGGAAGTATGAAGCATATTGCGTTTGAATACGGGGCAGGAACCATGGAGGCGAGTCTGCCGGACAGCACGGATATCTTTATCCCCGGTGAGACTGTGAAGGATCCGGCCTGTATCCCGGAGGAGGAGCTTGAGAAAGCCTATCAAAAGAGTCTGGCCCACCCGATCGGGATGGACTGCCTGACCGACCTGGTTCAAAAGAATGAAAAGCCCGCTGACCGCCAGACAGTGGTATTTATTATTCCTGATCGCGTCAAGGGAGGCGAGCAGGCGACCAGCCACCGCAAGCTCGCTGTAAAATACATGCTGAAGGAGCTGTATGCGGCCGGGATCAAAAAGGAACATATTCTCTTTATCATCAGTAACGGCCTTCATCCCAGGAGCACGGAAGCGGACGCCCTGGCCATATTCGGGCCGGAACTCTATGGGGATTTCTGGCATTCGGGTCAGATAATCAGCCATGATTCCGAGGACGCGGAGCACATGGTGGATCTGGGAGTCACCAGGCGCGGTGATCCTGTCAGTATGAGCAGGTATGTCTTCGAGTGCGATATCCCCATCCTGGTCGGGCATGTGCAGGGGAATCCCTATGGGGGCTATTCAGGAGGATATAAGCACTCCGCCACAGGGATCACCAACTGGAGGTCGATAGCCAGCCATCATGTGCCCGCGGTCATGCACAGGGAGGACTTCACCCCTGTCAACGGCGGCTCTCTCATGCGCGACAAGTTCGACGAGATCAGCATGCACATGGAGTATAAGATGGGGCATCCCTTCTTCTGCTGCGACGCCGTTTTGGACACCAGGTCCCGCCAGATCGCGATTTATTCCGGTTACGCGAGGGAGATGATGCCCGAGAGCTGGAAGCTCGCGGATCAGAGAACCTATGTGCACTGGGCCAGGAAGAAGTACGACGTCTTAGTCTTCGGGATGCCGCAGAAATTCCACTACGGAGACGGCATGGGGACCAACCCCATCATGATGATGCAGGCGCTTTCGGCGCAGGTTCTGCGCTTTAAGCGGATTATGAGCGATCACTGCGTGATCATCTGCTCCTCCCTCTGCAACGGTTTCTTCAATGACAGCCGCTGGCCCTATCTGCGGGAGCTCTTTGAGAATTTTCAGCATGATCAGATGAATGTTCTTCCGGACATGAATCGTCTGGGCGAGTACTACGGGACAAATGCCGAGTATATTCGCAAATACCGCTTCGCGAACGCCTTCCATCCCTTCCACGGCTTCTCCATGATGGCCTGCGGCCATATTGCGGAGATGAACACGAGCGCGATTTACATCGTGGGGGCCCAGGAACCCGGCTATGCAAGGGCGATGGGGTTAAAGACCAGAGCCAGCTTTGAGGAGGCCCTCGCGGACGCCAGGAAGAAGTATGTGGGAGAAAACCCCAATATACTGGCCCTTCCCATGACCTTTAAGAAGGCCGCGGTTCACCTGTGCATGGCGGACAGCAAATTGGACTCCATGGATGAGTACGGGCGCAGGCCGGGAGATCTGCATTATGGAGAGCATGATGTAAATCAGATCAAGGCGGATTAGGCGGGGAGAGAACTGCGTGATTGAACCGATATCAATTAGGGAGGAAAAGAGGGACAATGCTTCTGGAGAACGAATTCCTCCGGGTCAAAGTTGCGCTGCGAGGGGCAGAGCTATGCAGTCTTTATGACAAACGAAGACGTGAAGAACTGATCTGGCAGGGGGATCCGACTGTCTGGGGATGGCATGCCCCTCTCCTCTTTCCCCTCGTGGGAAAGCTGATCGACGACAGCTATCGCTATCGGGGCAGGATCTACCGGATGTTAAGGCATGGCTTTGCCAGAGAAGAGATCTTTGCCCTCGTCGAAGATTCCCCTGGAGCCTATGATGCGAAGCCGGTCAGAGGCGCAAAGAAGTCAGAACCGCAGGAAGTGGAGAAGAAAAGATCCAGCCTTCACCTTCGCCTGACAGATCATTCGGTCACAAGAGAGGTCTATCCCTTCCGCTTTTGCCTGGATGTCATCTACCAACTCAAGGGACGGAAACTGTCTGTTCGGCTGGAGCTGCGTAACCGCGACGAAAAGGAGATGTACTTTGCCGTTGGGGCACATCCGGGCTTTGCCCTGCCCCTGAAGGAGGGAGAGAGAAGCAGTGACTACCGGCTTGTACTCGCGGGACCGGGGGAGGAGAGTCTGTCCTATTACCTGCCTGATCCGGTCAGCGGCGCGGTCGATCTCAGTCACAGCTACCAGCTTGTGAAGAAAAAGGAGGGACTTGCCCTGACAAGTGAGCTCTTTGACAAAGACGCGCTGATCTTTCAGCAGGGGCAGATTTCTTCCGCCAGTATTCTCCGCCCGAATGGGGACCTGTATCTGACTCTGAATTGCGGGGATTTTCCGGACTTTGGAATCTGGTCTGTCCCGGGAGACAGTCAGCCCTTTATCTGCCTGGAGCCCTGGTTTGGAAGGAGCGATGCCGCGGGCTTCACGGGAGACCTGTCCGACCGGTATGGAGAAGTCTGTCTCAAGGAGGGGCAGTCTTTTTCCGCCGGATTTGACATCCTGCTTCCCGGGAGCTGACTGTCGGAGAAGTGTCTGAAAACCGACCAGTGGCGAAGTGGCTGTAAACCGGTCGATGAAAGAATCGCGTCTGAAAACTGAAAAATCTCCCGATGCTGTCAGCTGCAAAAATGAACTTTACTATCAACTGAAAATTCTCCCGGCGCTGTAAAAGGTATGAAAAATTTTCATACTTATTTCTCTTCTGGCCGGCGCATATACTGAAGACATCAGATGATCGGATTCTCATTTTGGGATGGGTATAAGGATGAGGAATCGTGTCTTTTGTCTTTGACAGGGGGGATAAAATGAAGCATAAATCTAAGACCCGGTGGAATCTGATACCCAAGTGGGTGTGGCTTTTGATTTCATTGGGGGTAGCTCTTGCTCTGTGGCTGTTTGCCTCCTCTCGCTGGCCGATTATATTTGCCAATCCGGAACAGGTCTGGCAGGTCTTTCTGGAGAAGGGGGTGCACAGCACGATTCTCTGGGAGCATGTCTGGGCATCTCTGTCCCGGGTGCTCACCGGTTTCGGGATTGCCTTTCTGCTGGCAATCCCCATTGCTTTTCTCATGGCCTGGTATGAACCCTTCCAGAAAATTGTCGAGCCATGGATCCAGTTCGTGCGCAATATTCCGCCTCTCGCCTATGTCTTTTTGATTACGGCCGCCCTGGGCGTCGGGAACATGGGAAAGGTCACCGTTATCGTCATCGCGTCCTTTTTAGTTCAGGTTGTCACAGTTTACCAGGGGGTTAAAAGTGTGGACGTGACCCTGATCAAGGCAGCCAGGGTGCTGGGCGCCAGGCAGAGCGACATCTTCTTTAAGGTGACGATTCCAGCGGCGACCCCCTATATTCTGGTCGCGGCGAGACTTGGCCTTTCCACCTCTCTGACTACGCTGATGGCCTCAGAAATCGTCGGCGGGGACAGAGGTCTGGGTATGATGATTCAGAAGGCGAGCGGTTACTATCAGATGGATATTGTCCTTCTGGGAATTATCGTTCTGGGAGTCATCGGAATCGCGTTTGAGAAGATTGTCAGGGGACTGGAGAGGAGATTCACAGGATGGCAGGAGACAATTCAGTAAAGGTAGAGATCCGGGATCTCGTCAAAAAATTTCAAACGAGAAATGGAGAGGTGGTCGCCTTAAATGGCGTCGATTTATCCATTCAGGATAAGGAATTTGTCTGCGTCGTGGGTCCCTCCGGATGCGGGAAATCCACCCTCTTGAACATGATCGGGGGGCTGGATACTCCGACGAGCGGGGAGATTCTGGTGGACGGAAAGGAGGTTGACGGGCCCAGTCCCAAAAGAGGCATTGTCTTTCAGCAGTACGCTCTCTTCCCCTGGCTTACCGTCGAAAAAAACGTGCAGTTCGGCCTGAAATTGCAGGGGATGCCCAGAGAAAGGATGGAGCAGGTCACTGAGAAGTATCTCAGGGCTGTGGGGCTTGAGAATTTTGCCCATTCCTATCCCAAGGAGCTGTCAGGGGGCATGAAGCAGAGGGTAGCGATTGCCAGGGCCTACGCGGTCAATCCGGAGGTTCTTCTGATGGATGAACCCTTCGGAGCCCTGGATGCGCAGACCCGGGTGCAGCTGCAGACGGAGCTCCTGGAGACCTGGGAGCATGAGCAGAAGACTTGTTTTTTTATCACGCATGATGTGGAGGAGGCGATCATCCTGGCACAGCGGGTGGTAATTATGTCTGCAAGGCCCGGCAGGGTCAAGGATATCGTCGATATCGACATTCCATATCCAAGAGATCAGGCGACCAAGATGAGTCCGAGATTTCTGGAGCTGAAGAACGATATCTGGGGACAGGTATACGAGGAGTATTTGGAGGTTCGCAAATAAGGATCGGGAAGCCTTGTTGCGTCACACAACTTTTAAAGGGGGTCACAATGAAAACAAAGCGAATTCTGGCAACACTAGCACTGGCCGGCGCGATGGTTCTGACGGCATGCGGAGGTCAAAAGTCTTCCGATAATCAGTCCCAGACTAAGACGGAGGGGACCAAGAAGGAGTATACGCCGGCAACAGTCCGCGTGGCTTATATGCCAAATCTGGGATCTGCGTCCGCTCTCTTTACGGCAATGGACCAGGGGTATTTCAAGGAAGTGGGACTGGATGTAAAGCCCGTGCAGTTCCAGGGAGGACCGGCGGAGATCACGGCGATGGCATCCGGGGACATCGACATTTCTCAGATCGGCCATGGGGCGCACGCCTTGTGCATCGAGGGAAAAGCTAAGATCTTCCAGATGGACAGCACCACTTCCCTGGCAGACGAGGTGGTAGCCAACAAGGCGCACGGGATCAACAAGAAGGAGGACTTAAAGGGCAAGACGATCGCGGTTGCCTCCGGCACCTCTTCGGAAGTAATCCTCCGCGCAATTCTGGAGTCCGCCGGACTCAAGGAGAGCGACGTCAATTTAGTTGAGATGGCAGTGGACGGCATGACGACAGCCATGGTATCCGATAAGGTGGATGCCTGCGCTACATGGAGTCCCAATACGGTGACGTTAAAGAAAGCCATGGGGGATAAATACCTGAGTCTGGGAAGCAATGCGGATTACCTGGACAAGGCAACCTTCCCGTCCAGCTTTATCACGACGGAGGCCTATGCGCAGAAGAATGAGGACGTTCTCGTTCGCTTCTCACAGGCCATCAACAAGGCGCATATCTACCGCGCGGACCATATCGACGACGTAGCCAAGTCTGTGGCAAAGCACATTGACGCTCCGGAAGAGACCCTGCTCGCTTCGACCAAGGAGGGCGACTGGACGACGATCAATCAGATCGCCGGTGACAAGGCGGCCCTGCAGAAGGTCTATGAGACCCAGCAGAATGTCTTTATCGGGAACGGACGCATCAAGGAAAAGGTTGAGACCGATAAATATGTCCTGTATGATATCATGCAGAAGGGATATGAAGCATCTAAGAATTCCAAGTAAGTCGGAGAGCTTCTTGACGGATGCGCACAGGCCGGAGTCGCTTTCTGGGACTCCGGTTTTTATGTATGCACCCGTCGCTGTTTATGACAAGAGAGGGTTCGCGAAGCGTGAATCCCTTTGCTTTCAGGAAGGGCTCGCGAAGCGTAAATCCCTTTGCTTTTAGGAAAGGCGAAAAGAGAGCGGGAGAGGTGAACAATGCTGATCATTGTTGTGACAATCAGTACCTTTGTAGTGCTCTTTACGACGATCATGCGCAGGCACTCTTTTCCCCTGGTCCTTTCCGCCATGAATGTCGCCAATCTCCTGCACGTCTCATGCATTGTTCTCTACATTGCCATCATGGGAGGGCTGGCGTCCAGAGATGTGCGCCTTCTCTTTCTCAATGAGCGGATCATGCGCTGGATGCACCAGCTTCCCGTCAATCTCTATCATCTCGGCTATCTGACCAGTGTGTCCAGGCTCATGGTTCCCTGTTTTCTCGTCATGACGGCCCTTGCCCTGAGTATGAACCGATACATCCGAGATCAGCGCCGCAAGATATACCTTTTTGCCGTGGCGCCGACACTTTTGCTGGCCCTGCTCTACTATCCGGACATTTACAAGTGGATGATCTACAGGCAGATTCACATGCTGTCTCTTCTGGTGCGGTGCTCCTTTGCCTGGATTGTGGCGGAGCTTCTTGTGTCGCTTGGAATTCTCCTGTATGAGTACTACGAGATATCGATTCCGGTCTTTCGCAAGAATTTCCTCTATATTCTCATCGCGATCGTCAGCCAAATGCTTGTCTATCTGATTTTTGCCACCAAGGACCCGGCGCAGATCTATAACCTCTTTATCACGGAATATCTGAATCTGGGAATCAGCAACTATATCAGTCCTTCCCTGAGCAGCACGGGCTGGGATATTTTGATTCTTCTTGTCATTGTGGGGGCGCTGATCGGAGCCTGGGGGATTGTGCGCTATGAGCATTTTCAGTACTCGGAGGAGAGGGAATACGCGGTGCTGGAGAAGCAGTTTTCGGCGGCGGATATGGGAATATCTGTCTTCGCGCACAGCATGAAAAACCAGATACTCTCCGCGCAGGTTCTTCACAAGCGCATGCGAAGGGAGCTGCGCAAGGACAAGCCAGACCTGCGGCAGCTGAAGGACTATGAAGAGGAGATGGCCAGGCTCAACGACAGCATGAAAGCGCACATCGATGAGTATTACGCCACAATCAACAGCAAGCATCTGATCCTGGCATTGACGAACGCAAGGGAAGTCGCGGACGCGGCGATCAGCAAATTTTATGAGAAATATCCCGGTGTCAGTATCAGGAGAGATTTCCAGACCGGGAACAGGGTCCTGGTCGACTTCTCTTTATTTTCGGAGGCTATCTATAATCTTCTGGTCAATGCCTGCGAGGCGACCGCGGGGATTGAGGGGCCGGCCAGAATCAGCCTGACGATTCGAGCGGAGAGAATGTGGGTTGTGTTCGCTGTCACAGATAATGGAATCGGGGTTCCGGATAAAATGCGGCGGAAGATCTTTCAGCCCTTTTTAACCAGTAAGAGCAAGGATTCCAGCTGGGGGATGGGGCTTTTTTACACCAATCGAATTGTGCGTCAGCACATGGGACATCTCCGCATGGAGAGCAAGAGCGGAGAGGGAAGCACGTTTATGATCTTATTGCCCGCGCTTACGGCAGGCAGGAAGCCGGAGATGAGGGCAGCCGGCAAAAAGGAAGGAAATTAAGGGACCAATGATGTCAGAGGGCAGGAAGATTCGAGTGATGGTGGCGGAAGACATTCCGATTTTGCGGGAGGATTTTGCCGAGATCATCGGGGCGGAGCCGGATATGGAACTGCTTGCTGCGGCCAGAAGCGGGTCGGAAATCTGCCGTCTGGTCGAGGAGGCAGGAGAACTGCCGGATATCATACTGATGGACATCGAGATGGAGACACTGACTGCAGGGATTGACGCGTCGGAGACCATTCACGGGCGGCATCCTCAGATTCGAATTGTCTTTATGACGGCGCATGAAGCCGATGAGATGATTAATTCCGGTATGGGAACCGGGGCGGTGGATTATGTGATCAAGGGCTGTGACGATCAGGTTCTCCTGGATCATATCCGAAAGGCCTACCGGGGAGTTTCGGTTTTAGACAGCCGGATTCAGCAGTCCATTATGCGCGAGTACACCAGGCTGCGAAAAAGCGAGCACTCTTTAGTCTTTCTGCTCAACAACGTGACGCAGCTGACGCCGACGGAAAAGGAGATCGTCTCCCTTCTTTTGGAGGACAAGAAGGTCAGGGAGATCGCCCAGCTGCGGAATGTGGAGCTCGTGACAGTCAAGACGCAGATCAAGAGCCTGCTCAATAAATTCGGCTGTCACAGGAGCAGGGAGATCGTAGAGCTGATCCGTCAAATGAATCTGGAGAGCTTCTTTCGCAGGTGACAGGCTATGAGTGAGGGAAAAGGAAAAGGGAAGCGGCCATAGGCAGAATGAAGTAAAACGGGGCTCTGCCATGGGTGACAGGAAATAAAGAAGAGATAGGTCATGGGCAGAGGGCATAAGAGAAGGAGGAAAAATGGGCGAGAATTACTTTCAGATTTCTGAGGAGAGGCTTGGAGAGGGCGCGAAGATCCCTATTCTGAAATTGGGGGATTCCGGAGAGGTCTTCTATGAAATTGCCCTGGAAATGGCAGACGAAATTGAGAAGAACAATCAGGCAGGCAAGAAGACGGTTTTTATCTGTCCGGTGGGACCGGTGGGCCAGTATCCGATTTTTGTCCGCCTGGTCAACCGGCGCGGGATTTCTCTGAGGGATTGCTGGTTTATCAATATGGATGAGTATCTCAATGATGACGACAGCTATATTGACATTGAAGATCCTCTCTCTTTCAGAGGGTTTATGAATCGGGAAGTCTATTCCAAAATCAATCCGGACCTGGTCATGTCCCCTGCGCAGAGAATCTTTCCGGACCCCGCGGACTGCGGCAGGATACACCGTTTGATTGAGGAGCTGGGAGGAGTTGATATCTGCTTTGGCGGAATTGGAATCAATGGTCATCTGGCCTTCAATGAGGCAGAGGACGACCTGCCCGCAGAGGAGTTTGCCAAGCTTCCGACAAGGGTGCTGGATATCAGTCGGGAGACACGGACGGCTAACGCGATCGGCGACAGGAATGGGGCAATCGACGCCATGCCTCGCCGGGCCGTTACCATCGGAATCTGTGAGATTCTCGCGGCCAGGAAGGTCAGACTGGGCGTCTTTCGCGACTGGCACAGAGCTGTGATCCGCCAGGCCGCTTACGGGCAGGTCAGCGGGCACTTTCCGGCCACGCTGCTGCAGGGACACGCGGATACTTTGATTATTGCCAACCAAAACGCTGCCAGGCAGCCTTTTTAATGCCCAGAGGGATGCGGCCCCTCTAAGCTAAAAAAGGACAGACTGCGGCAGGAGACCTAGGTGAAGAAACCCAAATCAGATGCCGAATCAGAGGTCTGAGAATGAATTTATCTTGGCCAAAGAAATCTGGAAGGATCCTTATAGGACAGGGGATAAGGAAGAATGAGAAGAAGACTGGTAAAAAATGTGAGGATTTATCGAGAGGGAGACTTCTTTTGGGGAAGTCTTTGGAT
The DNA here is from genome assembly GCF_000524295.1 of Shuttleworthella sp. MSX8B. NCBI lineage: Bacteria > Bacillati > Bacillota > Clostridia > Lachnospirales > Lachnospiraceae > Shuttleworthella > Shuttleworthella sp. MSX8B. Next base: position 45,341 of record NZ_JAQT01000029.1, on the reverse strand, counting down.
TTCCAACGGCAGATTCGAGCGGATTTGTCCGGATGAAGAGGCCGCCTTCATGGAATCCGCCGGGGGAGAGGAAGTCCTGGACGGACGGGGCATGATGCTGGTTCCCGGCTTTATTGATCTTCATACCCATGGGGCCGTCGGGATTGACGTCAATGCTGCGGATAAAGAGGGCTTGAAGAAAATCGCGGCGTTTTTTGCAACGCAGGGGGTTACAGCCTGGAACGCAAGCATTGTCACAGACAGCATTGAGAGGACGGATCGATGCCTGGCAGTGATCCGGGATGTCAGCAGAGAAAGGGGCTATGGAGCCCAGCTCTTAGGAGCTCATCTGGAGGGGCCCTTTCTGTCAGAGGAATACAGGGGCTCCATGCCGAAGGACCTGCTGAGAGAGGGAGATGAAGATCTTCTGAATCACTACAGAGAAATCGCGGAGGGAAGCATTCGATACATCACTCTGGCTCCTGAAGTGGCCGGGGTCATGCCCATGCTCAAGAAGATCGCGGGGGACATTCCGGTTGCCATCGGACATTCCGGGGCCAGCTATGAATTGAGTATGGAGGCAATCGAAAGTGGAGCCAGGGCGATCACGCATACCTTCAACGGTATGATCCTCTTTCACCAGCACAGACCAGGTCTGATGGGGGCTGCCCTGGAGAGCGACTGTTACTGCGAGGCCATCTGCGACGGAAGACATTTACATCCCGGTACCGTTCGTATGCTGATCAAATGTAAGGGCCTGAACAGGGTGGCTGCCATTACGGACAGCATTATGGCCGCCGGGCTCCCGGACGGGAACTATCAGCTGGGGGTAAATGATGTCGTCGTCGTTGACGGGGACGCCAGGCTGGTATCCAGCGGCGTCAGAGCGGGAAGTACGCTGACGATGGCGCAGGCTTTTCGCAATCTGCTTGCATTCACAGGAAGGTCTCCGGGGGAGATCATTCCTCTGCTCAGCAGCAACCCGGCAGACCTTCTTGGAATCGCGGATCGGAAGGGACGGATTCAGGAGGGAATGGACGCGGACTTCGTTCTCCTGGACGATACATATCAGGTGCAAGTGACCGTAGTATCAGGGAAAATTGTCTATCGGAAATCTTGTGGTCCGGATGGGAATCCAGTATAATTTTTTATTTGTTTTTCGGAGAGAACAAGTGCCGATTGCCCCGGCTCTTGTGTTTTATAGCCATAGATGATCTTCGATAGCGCTGTCGGGGATGATTCTTGCTGGCATAGTCAAAGATAATTTCAAATGTCCTTGTCAGAGATGATCTTTGATGGTACTGTTGACGATGGCTTCTATCGGCATGATCGGGGATGATTTTTGGTGGAATGTAAGAGGGGGAAAAGAGACTTGCATGATATGATGATAGCTTTGCTCACAGAGAACCCCTGGATCATCATCTTTGTTTTGTGGGTTGCGTTTTGTGTCAGCATGATTCGGCTTCACTTTGTGGAGAAGCGGAAGAGGACGGCATTCCAGAAGATTCGGTCCATTGAGCATGCGGAGGGCGTATCTAAGCTCTATCTCGAGGTCGAGGATGCCTGCGGTCAGTTCGTTCAAGTTAAGCTGCGCGATGCTGAGACGGATAAGGATTTTCCAGTGCTTCTCAACAACAAGATTCTGACACCTGCCATTCTTCTGCCGGAGGGGAAATTTCTGTTGGATTTTCAGGTTAAAATCCGGGATGATGTGACAGGCTGGGCGAAGAAGCTGGAGAGGAAGAATTGCCCCGTTGAGGTTTATTTGGGCAGAGATTTCAAACTTGTCTTTAACGCGCAGACACAGCAGATCTATCAGGAGGAGCTTCCTCTGGCTCAAAAGGAGTCTTAGGCCAGTTAAGGGAAATGCAGCATTAAGGAGGAGATGATGACAGAGATACGCTATAATCTTGTAGACGATTGGCAGAAGAAAGAGCTTGACTTGCAGACCCTTGAGCAGGCCCTGGAGAACGGATCCGCAGGCCCCTATACCGATCGGGTTTTTTCTTCGATAGGAGGCAAGTGGAAAAAATACAGTAAGCGAGGCGTTTCCAACTTGTATCTGCTCAAGGAAATGGAGGATGACGGTCTTGTCTGCGCCTACTATGCCTATTCCATCAGGGATGGAGTGATCGGTGAGGATATTTTGGCCAAAATTCGCTCGGTCTGCGCGGAATCTCTGGGCGGAGGCGAGATGTACGCCAAATGCTCCGACTCCAGTCCGGATCACTGGTTGGATACCAATCCGGAGTTTTTGACGAAATTGGTCAGTCAGGGGAAGGCGGATCTGCTGTATGAGTATTTAAACGCAGAGCTCTATTCAGAGGGGATTGTCCTGACCAGCCGCGGCATGAAGGGAAGAAAGAAAGACCGGCTGGCAGCCTCCGCAGTAGCCTGGGGAGCCAAGGACAAGGGGCTCTTCAATAAGGGATCCTACTACAGCGTATTGATCAATAATGATGTCCTGTGAGGTGCAGGCGGAGTGTGAGAACTCAACCGAAAACAGATATATCGTGATCGAAAATCCCGTCGTACAGTTTTGTCCGGCGGGATTTTTGTTGGCGATTATGGAATGCTCGCGGCGCGTGTATTCTATTGTTTTGTTTCACTGGGATTTTTCGCGCCGCTTTTGATTCACATGGGAATATGTGTATCATAGGAAGGGGGATCGGAAGGATCTGAGATAAGAGCAAGAGGAAGCTATGGCAAAAATCGTGAGTCCAAATTTCGGGCAGATGAAATTCATCCTTTCAGAGGTCAGGGAGCTGGATCAGAGTTTGAAGCAGATACAGGATCTGGACCAGGTACAGATCGAGGAATTAAAGCGCCGCCTTAAGTACCTGCGTTTTGCCCAGGCAAAGAAGGAGCTGGAGTCGATCCCTATCGAGCGGCTGTCAGATGTGGATAAGAATATTCGGGTGTCAGTCCTGCGCGGGGCCGGCATTGAGAATATCGGTCAGATCTCCCGTTATGCCAATTTTGAGCTGGAGCGCATCTCCGGGATTGGGGAGGATAACAGGCGGCGAATTCGCCAGGCGGCAGACAGCTTCATTGCAGGTATGGCCAGGGTCAATACCGTGCGTCTGCACGCGGACGCGCCCGATCAGGAGGAGCTGGATGTAATCCAGTCTCTGTATATGCGCATCCACCTGGCCGGGCCGGTTCAGGAGGCAAAGAGACTCTATGCGGATACCCATGTGTCCCTGGAGCAATGCCTGTCCGCCATCCTGGTCAAGGGGAGTCTGCACTGGTTCCTTGCCTCGCGGTCTAAGAAGGAGTCCACGGTCAGGGGATATGATCTTTTAAACAGGCTCCTGGAGGATGGCTACCGTGATCGCTGCAAGCGCCTGAAGGAGGAGCTTATCACCGTCTCCGCGGCGCAGGAAAAGACCATTCTTGAGGATTATCAGAAGAATGCGGCGGCCTATTACGCCGCATTGGAGAAGGCCGATACGGGTTTTCAGATAGCGACGGGGGATCTTACATTTCCGCGGCAGCTGGCGGACGAGGTTCGCGGGGAAGCTTTGGATACCAGCCTGCTCAGGGAGGAGACGACACTTCGCGCCTATCAGGAATTTGGCGCCCGCTATATACTGCACCAGAAAAAGGCTTTTCTCGGGGATGAAATGGGCCTGGGGAAAACCCTGCAGGCGATTGCGGCCATGGCCTCCCTTGAGAGCGGCCTGGAGGGGGAAATAAAGGCATCAGCGTTTTCTGAGGATGATCATCGGAGAAATCAGGGACATTTTCTGGTCGCCTGCCCGGCCGGACTCTTGATCAACTGGGAGCGGGAAATTCGCAAGTACAGCAGCCTTTCGCCCCTGGTCATTCATGGCAGGAGCAGGGATGAGGCCGGAAGGGTCTGGATTGAAGAGGGAGGCGTAGCGGTCAGCAACTATGAGACGATGGATGAACTGTGGGAGATGCTCCCTGATAAGTTTTCCATTGATCTGATGGCGGTGGATGAGGCCCATTATGTAAAAAATCCCAAGGCCAAGCGAAGTATTTACACGAGGAAGCTGACAGAGCTGACGGATCGCCTGATCTTTATGACGGGGACGCCCCTGGAGAACAATGTGTATGAGTTCTGCAGTCTTTTGCTCTGGCTGAACCCGCAGCTGGGTCATGAGGCGCAGAAATACAGCTATATGTGTGACGCGCCTGCCTTTCGCGAGATGATCGCACCGGTCTATCTGCGCCGCAAGCGCGAAGATGTCCTCCGGGAGCTGCCGGATCTGATTGAGGAGGACGATTGGTGTCCGATGTCTAAGGAGGACAGGGATGCTTACCGCGAGATTCTCATGGATCCAAAGGAGAGTTTTCCCGGCCTGCGCCGGGTGGGCTGGCAGACCAGGCAAGCGGACCAGTCGGCCAAGGGAATTCGCCTTCTGGAGATCTGCCGCGCGGCGGCCGAAGAGGGACGGAAGGTTCTGGTTTTCTCATTCTTCCTCGACACCTTATCCAAAGTACAGAAGCTGTTGGGTGACCAATGTCTGCCCCTGATTACAGGTTCGGTCAATGCCGAGACGCGTCAGAATATCATCGACCGCTTTTGCGACGCAAGGCCGGGCAGTGTTTTAGCCTGTCAGATTCAAGCCGGCGGTACCGGTCTCAATATACAGGCGGCCAGCGTGATTATTTTCTGCGAGCCCCAGATCAAACCCTCCCTGCAGGAACAGGCCATCGGTCGGGCCTACCGCATGGGGCAGGTGCGCAATGTCCTGGTACGTCACCTCCTCTGCGAGGGGACCGTGGATGAGCGAATCCGAGACCTCCTGGAGAGGAAGCGGGACATCTTTGAGAACTACGCGGACAGCTCAGTCATGGGAGAAGAGAATCGAAGAGGCGATCATCAGCCGATCATACAGGATATTATTGAGGAGGAGAGAAGGGCGCATGGAGTGGGAGCGCAGGAGGACGGGGAAAAGCGCCGGGGCACGATGGAGCAGGAAGCAGAAGATTGCGGAGATCCCATGTAGAGGCGGATGAAGAAAAGGCGCAGTGAATACAGAGGATATGAGCGGGGACAGACCGGGACAGGTGTCGTCTTCGACTTTCGCGGCCGGAGAAATTATAATAAAATAATGAAAGCGCAAAGGGGCAAAAAGATCTGTAAAGAGGCGCCTTAGAGCGATTGGCTAAGGGGACAGAGAAGCAGTCAGGAGATGTCATGAGAGAGTATAAGGAGTCGGAAGAGAAAAGAGAGCGGGGGATGGGCAAGGGTCTTCGCCTGGGAAGAAATCTGATTCTTCTCCTGCTGACACTGGTAATCATCCTCTTCTTTATGTTCTTCTATGTCCGGTCAATTCTGGGACAGTTTCTGGCCACACATCCGGATCCGGGCATTTCCAACCAGGAAGCTCCGAAGGAGCCGGAGGATGATGGGAGGATTCGAATCACCGCAAGCGGGGACATCATCTATCACGACAGCTTAATTCAGGGAGGCAAGACACAGGACGGCTATGATTTCAGCTCCAACTATGCCTCTGTCAAACCGCTGATCTCTTCAGCGGATCTGGCGATCGGCGACTTCGAGGGAGTGGTAACCGACCAGGTTAAGCCGGCGGGATACCCCAATTTCAATGCGCCCGGTCAGGTCGTTTCGGCGATCAAAGACGCGGGCTTTGACGTGATGGACCTGGCCAATAATCACATCTTGGACCAGGGAATCCACGGGGCTTTAGATACCAGGCAAGCCTTCGAGGACGCTGGCATTTCTACAATCGGGATCAAAGATGACAAGGACAGTATCCTGATCAGGGAAGTGAAGGGGATCAAGGTCGCTATTCTGGGCTTTTCCTACGGATATAACAACAAAAACGGAGCCGGCAAGGGGGTTACAGCTGTGCAGAGGCAGCAATATATGCAGATGCTGGATGAGAATTATGTCAAGGAGAAGATCCAGACAGCCAGGCAGCAGGCGGATCTTGTGATTGTCATGCCCCACAAGGGCACGGAATACTCGGAGAAGGTCTCCAAGGCGGATCAGACGCTCTATCATAAGATGATTGACTGGGGGGCTGACCTGATATTCGGGGGGCATCCCCATGTGGTACAGGCCACAGAAAAAGTGACAAGGGATGGCCAGGACAAGTTCATCATCTATTCCATGGGAAATCTCCTCTCCAATCAGGTGAAGGAGGTCATGGGAAACGATAAGAGTCAGCGGGGGACAATCATTGAGGCGGTGCTCAAGAAGGATGCCTCCGGCCAGCTGATGATCGAGGATGTGCTCTCGCATCCGGTCTGGGTGCAGAGGACGGAGAAGGGCGCCGCCGCGGATGCGGCTGGAAATGCCGCAAGTGGGAAATCCGGGACAGAAAAGAGCACAGGCAAAAAGACGGCAGCTAAGAGCAAGTCTGCCGCTAAGCTCTATGATATAAAAACCCTGCTCTGCACGGATTACATGGAGGGAGGCCCCAATCAGGACCAGGTCGGCGACAGTGAGCGGGAGGCGATTAAGGCAGCTTATGAAGCGATCCAGAAGACAGTGTCCGCCGATGGGGAGGGTTCCGTCTGGAAGAATCGCTAAACGATCAGGGGATCGACAGAGAATCAGTGGATCGACAGAAAATCAGGGGATCGACAGAAAATCAGGGGATTGACAGAAAATCAAGGGACCAGTAGAAGATCGAGCGAAAATATGAGAGCTCTGTTCTGACGGGACGAGCGAAAGAAGATAAGAGCAGCTGTTTACCGGAGTCTGAAAGGACGGGGGAAAAAGAATATCAATCGGGAGGGAAAGACGATCCATTAAGAGAGAAGTTAGCTGCCAAAGAAAAAGAATCATGTATAATAGAGCAGATTTGTTTTTGAGTGATTTCGCCGGGACTCCGGCGAGGAGAGGTAATTGCTATGTGTGGTATTGCCGGATATGTAGGTCGGTCTCTGGTTGATCCTGAACAGAGGAAGCAGGTCCTGACGGATATGATGGATATGATCGTTCATCGGGGGCCGAACAGCGCCGGTCAGTTCATAGACGACAGGGCGGCCATGGGATTTCGCCGCCTGTCCATCATTGACTTAGAGGGGGGCAACCAGCCCATTTACAATGAAAATGAGGATAAGGTCATTACCTTCAATGGGGAGATCTACAACTTCCCCGCTTTAAAGAAGACTCTGATCGCGGCCGGACATCGCTTCTCTACCAAGGCGGACACGGAGGTCATTCTCCACGGCTATGAGGAGTGGGGAACCGATGTGGTCAAAAAGCTGCGCGGCATGTTCTCCTTCGTCATCTATGACAGGAAGACGGGGGAGCTGTTCGGAGCAAGAGACCATTTCGGGATCAAGCCCTTCTACTACAGTCTGCTCGACAACGGTGATTTCCTCTACGGGTCTGAGATCAAGTCCTTCCTTCCCTATCCGGCCTTTGAGAGAAAGCTGAATAAAAAGGCCTTAAAGCCCTTCCTCTTCTTCCAGTATTCGGCTATGGACACGGAGACCTTCTTTGAAGGGGTCTATAAACTTCCGGAAGGCCATTGTTTCACACTCAAAGATGGCAAGATGCAGATCCGCAAGTTCTGGGACATGAATTTCAGGGAGGGGAGAGAGTCCCTGGATGAGATCGTCGATGAAATCGATGACGCCGTGGTCGAGTCGGTCAATGCCCACCGGATTGCGGATGTCGAGGTGGGATCATTCCTGTCCTCCGGCGTGGATTCCTCCTTCGTGGCGGCGGTTTTAAGACCGGATAAGACCTATTCGGTCGGATTCGACAAGACCTACAACGAGGCTATGTACGCCGAGAAGCTGGCGGACCATCTCCATATCAATCACAGTTCCCGCGTGGTATCCGCGGATGAGGCCTTTGAGGCATTCCCAAAGATTCAGTGGTATCTGGATGAGCCGGACGCCAATCCCTCCTGCGTTCCCCTCTATTTCCTGTCTGAGCTGGCCAGCCGGGAGTTAAGGGTGGTTATGTCCGGGGAGGGGGCGGATGAGCTCTTTGCAGGCTATCAGGATTACGGCCCTTACACCAAGGTAGAGGCAGTGATTGTCCTGGCAAATGTCTTAAAGCACCTGCCCAAGCCTTTTCGAAAGGGACTTCTGCGTCTTTTGAAGAAGAGCAAGAGGAATTTCCGGGGCAAGCTTGAGATCGTGCGAAGCTTGGATGAGCCCCGCAATTTCTTCGTCGGTCAGGCCAAAATCATGGAGGAGAGCGAGGCGGAGTCCCTGCTGACCGCCCCCTATCGCAAGTCCAAGTCGGTCAGGGAGATTCTGGATCCGATTTTCGACCGGTCCCGCGGCCTGTCCAATATTAAGCAGATGCAGTACAACGACATACACCACTTTATGACCAAGGATATTCTTCTCAAGGCGGATAAGATGTCCATGGCTCATTCTCTGGAGCTTCGCGTTCCCCTCCTGGACAGAAAGCTGGCAGAGGTGGCTGAGAAGGTGCCTACCCCCTATCTGATCAAGGGAAAGACATCCAAGTTCGCCTTCCGCCAGGCGGCTTCCCGTCACCTGCCCAAGGAGTGGTTCAACCGCAAGAAGATGGGCTTTCCAACCCCCATCAAGGCCTGGCTTGAGACAGAGACCTACTATAAGCAGGTTCGCGAGCTCTTTGCCATGGACTTTGCCGGGGAGTTCTTTGATCAGGCTGCCATTTTAAAACTTCTGGATGATACCTATGCCAAAAAGGTCAATGGCCGCCGCAAGGTCTGGACGATTTTCACTTTTCTTACCTGGTATAAGGCATATTTTATCGACTGGCAGCCAAAGAGGAGCGCCTGAGGACTTTTTCCGGCATCATGCCTGACCAAGAAAAGCGTCTGGGGTTCTTTTCAGCGCCATGCAGCACAAGGGAAGCGCTTGAGGCTTTTTCGGCATCATGCCTGACCAAGAAAAGCGTCTGAGGCTCTTTTTGGCGCCATGCAGCACAGGGGAAGCGCTTGCGATCTATTTCGGCGTCATGCTGTCGGGGATAGGGCACAATCAGATTTGCTATACCGTCACAATGTTATTTTGCCTGTTCACTGCCTTGTCTGCTGAACAGGCAAAATTTTTATGCTGTCAATGACCTTTGCTGAGCACAGGCTTATGATGTGACCGTCGGGAAGATGTCCCTGGGCGAGATAATAGTCTTTTCTCTGAAAACGAACGGGCAGGAGGGGATAAAAGAGAGGAGGATACTTTGCGGCAGGGGGGATTGCGGCGGCGGCAGAGAGTCGGAAGCCGACGCGGTAAATATCGGAGTTGAGTCCAAGTCCGGTGCACTTAGCCAGAGCCTCTTTACAGGTCCACAGGTGGGAGAAGGACAGGTGATCAGAGGAGGCAAGCATTTTTGCCTCTTCCTCTGTTAAGACCCTGGATAAGAGGGCCGGGCTGGCGCCGCGGGGCATTTCCGCGTCAATGCCGATCTCGCTGTCAGAGAAGGCGCAGGCGACCAATCCGGGGCAGTTGGTCAGGCTGAAGTGAATCCTGGGGTGATCTTTCAGATAGGGTTTTCCATGGGGACCGAGCAGAATGGATCTGGAACAGGGATAGGTCAAAGCTCCGGGATTGCCGCGGTATTCCAGGGCCTGAGAAGGATATGAAAGACCATGGATCTGGCGCAGCCCCTGACTTAGCAGTTCCAGCCCCAAGCGGTGCATGATGGCATCAGAGCCCCTGCGGGGAAGGGGGGGGAAAGTTTTTATATATAGGATAATCAGGCTCATTCGGGAGACACTTTCTGTTAACATATCCGGTCAATGAAGGCCAACCGGCTATGTTAAAATGTTACCACAGTTGAAAGGGACAGAAGAAGCTCAGGGATAAAAACAACAGTTGGTATTTTCAGCGCGAGCAAGGTGAGATAAATATGGGTAAGAGGAAGCTTTCGGAAGAGGGGATACAGCTGCTTCGAGGGGATGTTTCGTCTTTGCAGGGAGATCAATTGAATGAAGTCCTGATCGGGGGAAGCAGGAAGGCATACGCGGAGCAGATATTTGCGCCTTTGAAAAATGCTTAAAATCCAGAGAAAAATCATTTATGATTTAGAAACAACCGTGTTTTATGACAGGAGGAACTTTGATGAATCATGAGTATATCCCCTTTACAATTCCAAGGCAGAAGCGGATCGCTTTGATTGCGCATGACGGAAAGAAACCTGAGATGATTGAGTGGTGTAAGGAGCATGTCTCCGAGCTCTCCAGGCATTTCCTCTGCGGGACAGGAACGACGGCCAGGTTGATCGCTGAGAACACAGACCTCCCGGTCAAAGCCTATAACTCGGGTCCTCTGGGTGGAGATCAACAGGTTGGAGCCAAAATCGTTGAGGGCAATATCGACTTGGTGGTCTTTTTTTCCGATCCACTGACAGCGCAGCCTCATGATCCTGATGTGAAAGCGCTTCTTCGTATTGCGGAGGTGTATGATATTCCGATTGCCAACAATCGTTCTACGGCAGATTTTATGATCACATCCAGGTATATGAATGAGGAGTATACTCACAATGTCCTTAACTTCCATAAGAATGTGGAGGATCGGGTTAAGGAGATGGCGGATCGGTAAGCGATACAGGAGTAACAATGAGATTTATATCATGGAATATTGATTCTTTGAATGCGGCTCTGACCGGAACATCAGCCAGAGCTCAGATGAGCGCGGCTGTTCTCGAGAAGATTGCCGGGATGAGGCCGGATTACTTTGCCATTCAGGAGACCAAACTGCCTGAGGCCGGGCCAAATCAAAAGCAGATGGAGATAATAGAGAAGCAATTCAGTGATTATGACTGTCACTATATCTCTTCCAGGCCTCCGGCGCGCAAGGGATATGCGGGAGTTATGATACTCGCCCGGCGGGATGCCGGACCTGTGCTTGAAGTGACGAAGCCGTCCATTGGAGCGCCGGATACCATGGATGTCGAGGGGCGTATCCTGACCATTGAGACGGCGGACTTTTTCTTCACGACTGTGTATACGCCAAATGCCGGTGACGGTTTAAGACGTCTGGATGATCGCCAGCAATGGGATGCCAGATATGCCGACTATCTGGCGGGGCTTGACGCAAGGAAGCCGGTCATTGCCTGCGGGGACTATAATGTAGCCCATGAGGAGATTGATCTGAAGAATCCGGATGCCAACCATATGTCCGCGGGCTTTACGGATCAGGAGAGAGAGGGATTTACCAGGCTCCTTGACCGGGGGTTTGCGGATTCCTTCCGCTGTCTGCACCGGGATTTGGCGGACGCTTATTCTTGGTGGGCACAGAGGGTCAAGAGCAGTAAAATCAATAATTCCGGTTGGAGAATCGACTATTTTCTGGTATCGGATCGAATCCTAAACAGGGTGAATTCCTCTGAAATGATTGATTCCGGGGCCAGACAGGATCACTGTCCGCTTCTTCTGGAGATTGATGTCTGACCGATCAGAGGAAATATCCGCGGACTGCGCGGATTATGATCATTGCCTGCCCATGGAAGGCGGATTCAATTTCCTGTGAGTGAATCGTGCGATTGTTGAACAAGTCCGGGGCTGGCTGTTGGAGGAAAAGGGTTGCCATATAGGCAGGAGGGTCTACGCGATGGAAGAGAAAAAGGCTAATTCGTCCGGGGCGGATATATCTGCGGATCAACAGGCTTTGTCTGAAACGGGTATATCGATGGATCAGAAGGATCCGTCTGAAATGGGTATATCGACAGGGAATCTGCCTGGCGAAGAAGACCTGATCCGGGCAGCGTCTGAGGGAATGGCAGAAGAGGAGACATCGGCCTCCATGCGCTTGTCTCCTGAGCAGATGCGCAGCTATGAGGAAGAAGAGGAGAATCCGGAGAAAAGCCGTTTTTTACCTGCGGATCAGACAGGAGAACTGACGGATCATCCATCAGACAAAGGAGGACAGGGTCTTGTCAATCCAGATGAGACAGGCCGGAGCAAGAGAGGGCCAAAATGGCATCTGCGCTGGATCATCCCGCTTTTGCTTATCCTTTTTCTGGTAATTTGCGGTTTGATCTGGACCAGAAACAGGAAGACGAAGATCAGCGATGTCTTCGATGTTCGTTTCGAGGGCTATGACAGTCAGGGGGTTTTAAGTTATGACGCCGATAAGGTCAACGAGAAGATGATCCGCCTGGTCGGGAAGAAAGTTGGCCTTAAGAAAAATCAGATTGAGGACATGATCAATCGGAATACCGATGATCTGGAGTCCGAACCCAAGTACCAGCAGGCAATTAAATATCTGGAGGGAACCAATATTGTCTTCGACAGGGAGAATGATCTGAAAAACGGGGATGTGGTCACACTTCGGATCACTTCTGATTACGAGTCCTCTCCCATTGCCGATGAGACGAAGACCTATACGGTCAGCGGCCTGACGCAGATGCAGGATATGACAGCGGAGCAGATTCTGGCTCAATATCCCGTTCGCTTCACCGGCTACAATGGCTACGGAAGCTTAGACTATGATCAGAGCATTTACACAGTGGAGAAGGTTTATGATCACCTGTCCAATGGAGATCAGGTCGAATTGCCCCTCAGCAATCATTTCCTGGAGAGTGCCAAGAAGAATGGCAAGAAACTGGCCAAAGAAAATGTGTCTCTGACGGTCAGCGGATTGAAGGAGATCAAGGATATCAGTGGGATTTCAGAGGTGACGGCCAGGATTGACGATCTGGCCAAGTCGGCGAACCAGGATCAGGACGGAGACTACCATAAGATCAGCTACAGCATCAAGCGCCAAAAGACCTTTATCTATTACCGCAATGGACAGATCAATATCATGAATATCTATCAGCTGGTGAAAAAAGAGAGCAGCAAAGATATTACAAGTGATCAGTGGACCGATGTGGAAAAGACGACCTTCTGCATCTATGGATACAGCAATCTCTCGATTCAAAACGATGCCATATCCACATCTGATCTGGAAGATCATGCCGGGAGCCTTTTCTCCACGGAGTATGTGGATTTGGCATCGGCAAAGGCGGATCTTGCGGCCAAAAATTACAGGGAGTTTTCGCCCTGATCCTGTGATAATTTAATTGTCCGGCTAAAAACATAGATATTGGATATAGAAGGAATTAGTCATCTACACGTTTTGTCCCATCATTAGCGGAATGTCATGCTTTACGTCTGCTCCATTTATCAAATAAAATATTATGCCTGGAGCCTGTTTCGTTTGTCAAAAAGAATACCCTCGGCCGGAAGAGATCCGGATGAGGGCATTCTTCTTGAAATACCTTTTGATTTATGGGGAACAGGCAGAATGTTCGCCTGCCTTCGTTATCACATTGTCTGCTCGAAAGACCCAACCTCTTTTTGATCTGCCAGGGGACCCTGGTAGCTGGAGGACTCAAAACCAAGAATCAGGATGAAGATTGTGTTGAGGAAGATCAGGCCTACTGCGAATCCGGCGCCGTGACCGAAGGCCCTGGCCAGCTTTACCCAGAGCATAATGCCCATGACAATGTTGACGATGGGAACGAAAAGCAGGAGAAAGAGCCAGCCGTTGCCCATGGCAATCTTGAAGAGCTCGTAGGTGTTGAGAAGAGGAACAATGGATTTCCATCCTGCGATTCCAGCCTTGGTGAAGATTTTCCACATGGCCATGACGGTGATCACATAGAGGATGAGGCCCACAAACCAGTAGGCGGCGGCGAGGGCGATCAGAGCGGCTGCCATGCCGGTGTCATAAGCGGAATAAGCGTAATTGTACATTCATAACTCCTTTTTGTGTGGGTGCTGAAAAAACAGCAAGTCAATAGGATCGTGACAGATGGATAGCTGAGTACCCCTATATCAACAATGTGACGATTCTAACAAATATATATGAATAAATTATGTTCTTTCTTCTCGAGTTAGGGCAGAAGTCCTTTCAAGTCTGTTCACAGAGAATATTTCGCATGGATTAAATGGAGAATTCCCTGAAAGTCCTCATAAACATTTCACCCTTGTTCCAAAATTAACACAAAATATATATAAATATGTTGAAGCGGATACTCTAAAAAAGGATATAATAACGATAAAAGTTCCTGAAAAGGAACAAAATATCTATTATACAAAGGAGGATATTATGGCAAACCGTTTCGCAGGAACGAAGACAGAAAAGAATCTTCAGGAGGCATTCGCCGGAGAGTCACAGGCCAGGAATAAGTATACTTTCTTCGCGTCCGTGGCCAAGAAGCAGGGATTTGAGCAGATTGCGGCTCTCTTCCAGAAGACGGCGGACAACGAGAAGGAACATGCCAAGCTCTGGTTCCGTCATCTGGGACTGCAGGGCGACACAGAGGCCAATCTGAAGGCCGCAGCCGAGGGTGAGAACTACGAGTGGACTGATATGTATGAGCGCATGGCTAAGGATGCGGAGGAAGAGGGCTTCGCGGATCTGGCAGCTCAGTTCAGAGCCGTTGGCGCGATCGAGAAGACGCATGAGGAGCGCTACCGCAAGCTCCTCCACAATGTGGAGATGAAGGAGGTCTTCAAGAAGTCTGAGGTTAAGGTATGGGAGTGCCGTAACTGCGGACACATCTGTGTTGGAACCGAGGCGCCTGAGGTCTGCCCCGTTTGTCATCATCCGCAGGCCTTCTTCGAGGTTCGCGAAGAGAATTATTGAATTTTGTTTCTGACAGAATGGAAACGGATCGGCTCCAAAAGGACAAGGAAATGATCCGCTGAGGGATAAAGGAGTGGACAATGTTATTTTACAGATGTAAGTCATGCGGTAATTTTGTGAGTTTTTTGGGAGAGAAGACGGCATGCACGCCCAAGTGCTGCGGGGAGGAAATGACAGAACTGACTGCCAATACCACAGACGCGGCACAGGAGAAACATGTTCCCGTTGTCAGTGTCGATGGAGATACCGTTACAGTGAAAGTCGGTTCCGTTGACCATCCTATGACGGAGGAACATCTGATCCAGTGGATTCTTCTTGAGACCTCCCAGGGATACCAGAAGAAGGATCTTGCGGCTGGCCAGGCTCCCTGTGCTCAGTTCAAGCTGGCCGATGGGGAGAAGGCTCTTGTTGCCTATGCATACTGCAATTTGCATGGTCTCTGGAAGGCAGAGGCTTAAGAGAAGGTAATGTGGCAGGAAGGGTCTCCTGCGCATAGCTCTCGCCAGAAAAGTGAATGAGAGACAGGGATAAATAATAAGAAGTAACCGCCCCGTCACGCATACAGTGCTTATCTGTATGCGTGACGGGGCGGCTTTTCAGTTGAGTAAATCCAGCTCTTTCTCCCAGACTTCCATACACGCGTCAGAGGGCATGCGCAGATCGCCGCGGGGGGAGAGAGCAACAGATCCGACCTTTGGCCCGTCCGGCAGGGCGGAGCGCTTGAACTGCTGGGCGAAGAAGCGCCGGTAGAAGGTCTTTAGCCATTTGAGAATCGTCCTGGAATCGTAGCGGTCACAAAAGCTGATCCGGGCGATACGGTAGATCTTGGAGGGAGGGAATCCGGCGCGCAGCATATAGTACAAGAAGAAATCATGTAACTCATAGGGGCCGACCAGGTCCTCTGTCTTCTGGGAAATAAGGCCTTCTCTCGGGGGCAGAAGCTCCGGGCTGACCGGCGTGTCTAAAATGTCACGCAAAATGGCCGCCAGGGCATTTTCCCCGCAGCTGTCCGCATAGAAAGCGACCAGGTAGCGAACCAGCGTCTTGGGGATGGAGGCGTTGACGCCATACATAGACATGTGATCGCCATTGTAGGTCGCCCAGCCCAGAGCGAGTTCTGAGAGATCTCCGGTCCCGATGACCAGACCGCCGGTCTGATTGGCGATGTCCATGAGGATCTGAGTTCGCTCGCGGGCCTGGCTGTTCTCATAGGTGACATCATGAACCCGGATATCATGGCCGATGTCGGCAAAATGCTGGCTGACGGATGCCTTGATATCCACTTCTTTCAGATCGGCTTTGAGCAGGCGGGTCAGCTGACAGGCATTGGTATAGGTACGATCTGTCGTGCCAAAGCCGGGCATGGTGACGCAGATGATATTCTCGCGGTTCAGACCGGCCAGATCAAAGGCCCTGACGGTGACAAGAAGAGCCAGTGTCGAGTCGAGACCGCCGGAAATACCGATGACGGCGGATTTAGCCCGCGTATGGAGCAGCCGCTTCTTGAGTCCCATGGCCTGGATGGTCAGAATTTCCTCACAGCGTTTGGCGCGAAGCTTTTTGTCAGAGGGAACAAAGGGAGTCGATGGGAAGGTGCGGGTCAAACCGGTCTTAGTCAGATCCAGGGAAAAAGGCAGGGTCAGATAGTCGTCTCTGTCAGCTGCGGGATAGGTGGAGATCCGGCGGCGCTCCGCTGCCAGACGATTCACATCGATCTCAGACAAAAGGGTCCCGTTGACGAAGCGGGGAGATTCAGCCAGGATAGATCCATTTTCCACAATCAGCTTATGGCTGCCGAAGACCAGATCCTGGGTGGATTCTCCGTCCCCGGATGAAGCATAGATGTAGGCGGAGACGGTGGAGGCAGAGTGAGCCATAAGCAGCTGGCGGCGATAGGCGGCCTTGCCGGTCATTTCGTCGCTGGCAGACAGGTTGACCAGGACAGTAGCGCCCACCTCGGCGTGTGATGTGGAGGGGGGCGCGGGAACCCAGAGATCCTCGCAGATCTCGGCGGATACGATCAGGTGCGGAAGCTCCCGGCAGGCGAAGAGGAGATTAGTGCCAAAGGGAACCTGATCCTCCTGCCAGTCGGTCAGGTCGATCTCATCGGCTGCCGGGGTGAAATGCCGCAGCTCATAGAACTCATTGTAGTTGGGCAGATGCTTCTTGGGGACGAGACCGAGCAGATTCCCGCGGTTCAAGACAGCGGCGACATTATATAATTTGCACTTGTGCTCCCAGGGCAGGCCGATGAAAATGAGCGCATCTACGCCTTCTGTTGCCTTTGCGATACGCCCGAGTTCCTCTTTGGCCTGATCAATGAGGGTCTCTTGCAAAAAGAGATCGGAAGCGGTGTAAGAAGTGATGGCCAGTTCCGGAAAGACCATGATTTTAGCCCCGGCCAGGGCAAGCTCAGCGACCTGGTCCAGAATCCGATCGGCATTGTAATGGCAGGCCGCCACCTTGAGGTCAGGGGAGGCCGCAGCGACTTTGACAAATCCGTCTTTCATATAGTGCTCCTTGGAAGATGTTGCTATTCTCAACTATTTTGGCCGAAAGTGAAGAGGTTGACAAGGGATAGACGCATATATTCTGATGGCCGGGACAGGTGGATATATTCAGGGGAGGTATAGGCCAATATGTTATGGAAAGGATCTTTGAGAATATATCCAGGGAAAGGGAAAGGAAGCAATCCAAGGTATTTCAGGCAGGTGTTGATTGATTTTTATTGATACGTCTTACTCTGTAATCTCTATCTTGAAAAAAGAGCACTGCAATCTTAAGAGATTACAGTGCTCTGATCACACGTGCGTGAAGGGATTCGAACCCCCGACACCTAGTTCCGTAGACTAGTGCTCTATCCAGCTGAGCTACACACACATAAGCTGTCTCGTCGACAACAGAATGAATTATGACATAGACCCGCCGGATTGTCAAGGGAGCGCCTGCGCTATCGTATGCTACAGCCTGCTCTATCATATGTGAACTTGCCATCAGAAAAAACAGAATGATGGTTTACCCTGTCCGAGAAGGCACATATAATAGAACAGTGAAAAAACACAGAAATTTGAGGGTCAGATGAGTAAGAAGGATGAGAAGACAAATGTAATGCGGCTCCTGGAGCAAAAGAAGCTGCGTTATGAGGCCTACAATTATGAGAAGCTGGGGCTGACCAATGGGAAGGAAATTGCCGAGGCCCTGGGAGAGGATCCCGACCGGGTATTCAAGACGCTGGTCACTGTCGGAAAGACGAAAGAGCACTATGTCTTTGTCATCCCGGTCTGCGCGGAGCTGGATCTCAAGAAGGCCGCCAAAGCGGTGGGGGAGAAGTCTCTTGCCATGCTGCCGCAGAAGGAACTGCTTCCTCTGACCGGTTATGTGCACGGAGGATGTTCCCCGGTTGGAATGAAGAAGAGTTTTCCAACTGTGCTGCATGAAACGGCTGAGCAATATGAAACGATTCTCTTTTCCGGGGGCAAGGTGGGGTTTCAGGTGGAGATTGCTCCTTCCTCCTTGAAAAAGTTGATTCGGTTTTCTTTTGCGGACGTCACAGTCGATCAGTAAGGAGCATTCAGATGCCCTGTCTGAGAGGTGAGAATTCGCGGGTGCGTCTACAGGGCTCGGGCATATGCACAGGATGGGGCAAATGCTGTCTGAGAGGTGAAATTTTGCGGATACGTCTACAGGGCGGGAGAGTACATGGAACAATTACAGATCGCGGCCCCCTGCCATTTTGGAATGGAGGCTGTTTTAAAAAGAGAGATCTACGATCTGGGCTATGAGATCAGCCGGGTCGAGGATGGAAGAGTTGTTTTTGAGGGAGATTACGAGGCTTTGGCCTATGCCAATATTCACTTGCGAACGCCGGAGCGCATTCTGCTGGTCGTCGCCGAGTTTGAGGCGAGAAGCTGGGAGGAGCTCTTTCAGGGGATCAGGGGAATTGCCTGGGAGAACTATTTGCCAAAGGACGCCAAATTCTGGGTGACCAAGGCGACTTCGGTTAAGTCCGAGCTTTTTTCGACCAGGGATATTCAGTCCATTGTCAAGAGAGCCATGGTGGAGCGAATGAGCAAGGTCTATGGGATCTCACATTTTCCTGAGACGGGAGCGGAGTATCCCCTGCGTATTTTCATCATGAAAAACCGGGTGATGGTGACCCTGGATTCAACGGGACTTCCCCTGCATAAGCGGGGCTATCGCACGCTCACGTCGAAAGCGCCTTTATCTGAGACTCTGGCGGCGGGGCTTCTCATGCTGACTCCCTGGCATGCAGATCGGATTCTGATGGATCCCTTCTGCGGATCCGGGACCATTCTGATTGAGGCAGCTATGATGGCGGCGAATATTGCCCCGGGATTGGACCGGTCCTTTACAGGGGAGCAGTGGACCAATCTGATTGATCCGCAGGTCTGGAGAGACCTGCGCGCCGATGCCAGGGGGCAGATCAATCCGGACGTCAGGACGAATCTGCAGGGCTATGACCTGGATCCCAGGATGGTGGAGATCGCCCGTCAGAATGCCCGCAGAGCCGGAGTGGCTGATCTGATCCACTTTCAGCAAAGAGATGTCAGAGATACATCTCATCCCAAGAAGTATGGCTTTATTCTGACCAACCCGCCCTATGGCGAGCGGCTGGAGGATCAGAAGGACCTGCCGGAGCTCTATGCGGCGATCGGCCGCGCTTATCGCAGCCTGGATGACTGGTCTATGTATATCATCACATCCTATGAGGACGCGCAGAAATACCTGGGACGGAAAGCGGATAAGAATCGAAAGATATACAATGGTATGATTAAGACCTATTTCTATCAGTATCTGGGTCCCAAGCCGCCCAGGCGGAAGAAGCAGGAGAATTAAGATGCGATATTCCCGCAGATATATAGCATTTACCCTGGTGCTGGCTCTGCTCTGCGGACTCAAGTTCACAGACAGTGTAGACCAGGGCTCTCAGGTAGGGAACTATCAAAATGTCAGGCAGGAGGTAAGTGCCTTCTACCCCATGCGGGCCGCCCAGATCAATTCTTCCCGCAGCATCAAGGCGAGCCTGGACGGGGAGAATATCAATGGGGCTTTTCGGAATATTCTTGTGGATGAGCAGATGGAGCTGATGGTCTCAAGCAGCCTGGTTCCGGAGCTTTTCGGCGCGCATCTGAGCGTTCATGAGGACGGGCGCGTCAGTTATCAGAGGGGAAAGAGCTCTGCTTCACTTTTTAAGGACAGCCTTGAGGCGACCTACAACAAGAAAAAGGTCAAGCTGAGCCATGCCCCTGTCTTTGAGCGCGGCGTTTGCTTTCTTCCGCTGCAGGATCTGGCGAATTGGTGCGGCTACAAGGTGGACTGGGATTTGGATGCCAGAACCGTCAATATTTCTTCACAGGGCAACAGCAAGGTGGCCCTGCCGACCCGATTCGATCTTCGGGATGAAGAGATGGTCAGTCAGATCCGGGATCAGGGTTCTGCTTCCGAGTGTTGGGCAGACGCGGCTATCGGGGCCTTAGAGTCCTCTTTGCTTCCGCAGACTAAAGAGCAGTACTCGGTGACAGACATGGTGAATAACAATGCGTTTGGCCTGGACAGCAGGCTGGGAGGGGATTATGAGATGGCCGCCTCCTATCTCTTATCCTGGAAGGGGCCAAAGAAAACGAGCGATGATCGCCTGGACAGGCATGTGCAGGGGGTTCGTTTTCCGGATCAGAATTCTCTGTCCGACATCAAAAAGGCTGTTTATGAGCGGGGAGGGATGACGTCTTCTCTCTATGTCGACATCGTCGACGCGGATATTTCTTCCGCCAGCTTTTACTTCAAGGAGAGCAATTCCTATTGTTATACGGGGAAGAATCGTCCCAACCACGATGTGATTATTGTGGGCTGGGATGACAATTACAAGGCGGAGAATTTCAAGGGCAATGCAAAAGAGGACGGAGCCTGGATCTGTCAGAATTCCTGGGGAAAGGATTTCGGTGAGTCCGGAGTCTTCTATGTGTCCTATGAGGACACAACCATTGGAAGTCAGGCGGCCTCTTACGCTGATGTTGAGGACAGTGACAATTTCAAAGAAATTTATCAGTCGGATCTGGCCGGCTGGATCGGCCAGGTGGGATATGGGAACGGAAAAATCGCCGCGGCGAATTTCTACATGGCCAGGGAGGATAGTCAGGTCGAGGCCGCAGGCTTTTATGCCCTTGGGAAGAACACTCGTTACCAGGTCTCATTCGTCTCAAATATACGAGGAAGCGGAGGGCTGAATAACCGTGTCCAGGTGGCGTCCGGCCTCTTGCGGGATCGGGGTTTTTATACCATTCGATTTGATAGTCCCAAGGAGGTCGGGGCAAACTGCAAATTTGCCGTTGTCGTGGAATTAGATACACCGGACGCGACGCAGCCAATGGCGATCGAGTACCGGACCGGAGACAATCGGACGGCCAATATTGATTTGAAGGATGGAGAGGGCTATATCTCCAAGGATGGGAGCCAGTGGGAGAGCACAGAGAAGAAAATTTCCGCCAACCTCTGCCTCAAGGCTTACAGCAATCCTGCGGCCAGGAGGGATCAGTAAGAAAAATATATGGAGATGAAACATATGAAAATTATTTTTGCGACCGGGAACCAGGATAAGATGCGGGAGATTCGGGAGATTATGGCAGGGTCTTCCTATGAGATATGCTCCATGAAGGAGGCCGGGATCGACCTGAACATAGAGGAGAATGGAAGCACCTTTGAAGAAAATGCCATGATTAAGGCCGAGGCAGTCGCCGCGCTGGCACCCGACGTGATCATCCTGGCAGATGATTCGGGATTGGAAGTAGACGCGATGGATGGGGCGCCGGGCATTTACTCGGCCCGATTCATGGGGCGTGACAGCTCTTACCAGGTGAAAAATCAATATATTCTGGATCAGCTGGCAGGCTTGCCGCAGGAAAAGCGAACGGCCCGCTTTGTCTGCGCGATAGCGGCTGTCTTCCCGGATGGAGAAAAAATCGTTATCCGAAAGAACATGGAGGGCTGGATCGGAGAGAAGATGGCCGGGGAAAACAGCTTTGGCTATGATCCTATTTTCTGGCCAAAGGGCTATGATATTTCCTCCGCGGAATTGTCTGCTGAGGAGAAGAATCGGATCAGTCACAGGGGAAAGGCTCTCAGGGCTATGCGGGAGAAATTGGTGGAATATGCGCGTGCTCATCGTCAGTGACAGCCATGGAAGGCATGAAAATCTGCGGGAGGTCATCCGAAGAGTGCGTCCGGACCGCCTGATTCACTGCGGGGATATTCTGACCTGTCAGCCCCAGGTGCAGGCCATGTCGGACTGCCCTCTGGATGTCGTCCGGGGCAACAATGATTTTGGGACAGATCTGCCGAACGATCTGGTTCTGTCCTTAGGCCGGCACCGTCTCTATGTGACCCATGGCCACCATGAGCATGTCAGCTGGGGGCTGGAGGATCTGGCCATTGTGGCAGCGGCGCACAAGTGCGATTACGCTGTCTTCGGGCACACCCATTATCCGACGATGGAATGTGTCAATGGGGTCACCCTGATCAATCCGGGGAGCATCAGTCTCCCCAGACAGCCGGGGAGAAAGCCCTCCTTTATTGTCTGTGATATAGATAAAAATGGGGATTTGCATTTCGCGCAGAATTATCTGTAAAATGCCGCTTTGAGGTGTTTTTCGAAATGAAAGCAGATTGTAAGAGGGCATTTCGGTGCCGTCATTTTATATTAGGAGAGAATATGTTTGGATTTGGAAAGAAATCAGATATCAATGCGGGGATTGAAGAGTACAAAAAGACAGAGGGTGCCATCCTGATCGATGTGAGAGAGGTGGAGGAATATGCCACGGGGCATATCCCAAAGGCGATAAACCATCCCCTGTCTCAGATCACAAGTATCGGCGAGCTTGTTCAGGAGAAAGACCGCCCCGTCTTCGTCTATTGTCTCAGCGGAGGAAGAAGCAGCAAGGCGGCAGAATGGATGAAGAAGCAGGGATTTAGCAAAGTGAAGAATATTGGCGGAATTGCGGATTACCGGGGGCCAAGGGAGTGAGCATAGCGGTAACTTTTCACTCCAGCAGGAGGCCGAGATCGGCAAAAATCGTATTGACAAGGATGGGGTCTTACCATATACTATTTTTTGCGTCGCGGTCAGACCTGCACGCTTAATTCGGGGTGTGGCACAGTTTGGCTAGTGTACCTGGTTTGGGACCAGGGGGTCGCAGGTTCGAATCCTGTCACCCCGATTGATGGTCACCGACTGTCACACATGCGGGTGTAGTTCAATGGTAGAACACCAGCCTTCCAAGCTGGATACGTGGGTTCGATTCCCATCACCCGCTTTTCGTATGAGCAATCATACCGCATGTGTTAGTAGCTCAGCTGGATAGAGCAACGGCCTTCTAAGCCGTGGGTCGGGGGTTCGAGTCCCTCCTGGCACATTTGATTCGCGAGAATCAAGCAAATCATATATGGTGGGTATAGCGCAGTTGGTTAGCGCGCCAGATTGTGGCTCTGGAGGCCCAGGGTTCGAATCCCTGTATCCACCCTGTTGTGGCGAGGTCGGGTGTCCTGAGGGACATCCGCTCATACTATTGGGAGCTTCCCGCTGGTCTCACACAACGACCTTGGGCTATTGCCAAGCGGTTAAGGCATGGGATTTTGATTCCCAGATTCGCAGGTTCGAATCCTGCTAGCCCAGTTGCCCAGGCAACTGGGCGTAACATATCGGGAGCTATTAGCTCAGATGGTAGAGCACCTGACTTTTAATCAGGTTGTCGCGGGTTCGAGTCCCGCATGGCTCATAAATCACAAAACCCCTGTAAACCTTTGATTTCATAAGGATTGCAGGGGCTTTTGCATGCAAATTTTTAGGACATATATTGGCATATGTATGATGCGCGCATATTGTATATAGTGTTCCTCGCGCATGCGGGGGTGATCCTAGTGGTGATTAATATCTTAAAGGCTCAACCGCTTTTTGTATATCTTATGGTCTCACATCAATTGTAACCCTACACGAAAGAGAAAGCATAGTTCTGCTTGCTATTCGAAAATGAAGGTGGCATCTTATATTTAGCTGGAGTTCCGATTAAATATAGGAACAAAAATATATCTTCATCGTTTTTGGCATTCTACAATGGTGAGTAGCAAAATTGTCAAGGCTGCTTTATGGTGTGCAACCACCATGATTGCTATGATTTACCCATCAAACACAAGAAAGGAGCCTTTGCTATGATACTTGCCGATAAAATTATTGATCTCAGAAAGAAGAATGGTTGGTCACAGGAGGAACTTGCCGAGAAGCTGGATGTCAGCAGGCAGTCTGTTTCCAAATGGGAAGGTGCACGATCCGTACCGGATATGAATAAAATTCTCAGACTGTCCGAGGTTTTTGCCGTGAGCACGGATTATCTTTTGAAGGACGAAATCAGTGCGCCGGAAGGAACAAATGTACCTGTGGACACGGAGTCTGAGGCCGTTAGAGTAAGTATGGAAGAAGCCGTTGATTTCCTTACCTGTAAAAAAGAATTCTCGATTCGGATAGCGACGGGTGTGATGCTTTGTATCCTGTCTCCGATCCTGTTGCTGATTCTCGCCGCGCTGCAGAAGGAAGGGCGGCTTCCAATGACGGAGAGTCAGACGGCGGCAGCAGGAGTTTCCGTTCTTCTGATTCTTATTGGTATCGCGGTGGCGCTCTTTGTGACTGCAGGACTCGGGGGAAATCGCTTTGAGTACCTGGGGACGGTAGCGCTTGATACTGAATATGGAGTAGATGGGATGGTTCGGGAGAAGAGAGAGAAGTTTCGGCAAACCTTCCATCAGTGGCTGACAATCGGGATCGTTCTCTGTGTGCTCGCGGCAATCCCGATTTTTCTTGCCACAGCGTTTGAGGGAGATCATATTCGGGTTGTCGGCGCGGTATGTGTTACACATGCGATCATCGCAACCGGAGTGTTTATGATTGTCAGGGTCAGCGTCATCTGGAATAGTATGAATACGCTACTGGAAGAGGGAGACTACACAAGGAGCCGGAAAGAAGAAAGTCGGAGAAACGCTCCGATCGCAACAATCTACTGGAGTCTTGCGGTCGCCGGATATCTTGCCTTTAGCTTTATTAGCGGAAGGTGGGATCGAAGCTGGATTATCTGGCCGGTTGCCGGCGTGCTGTATGGCGCGATTATTGGGATTACGAGATTCATCGGACGCAAGGAATAGTCCGATACTTGCAATTGCAAAAATAATTTGCTTAGAGATCGGTTCGCGTCAATAGAAGAGGGATATAAGATATGTGGATATTTCCCCTGTGGAACTGCTTTTAACCTATCCCTCCAATTTGTTTCGGGAATTTCCCTCCTCATTACAAACCTGCTTTAGAAGAAAGAGCAGGCTACATGACGCGCTATCGCCGGTGACAGTCAGGGGGACGATAGGAACCGGCTGTTAGCTGAATAGTTCGAAAGAGTCGATTTTCCCGGTATCAGCCAGGGGGACAATAGGAATCGGCTGTTAGCTAAACAGGTCACACGACGCAATTTTTCCGACCGATTCCCCTTCATGCGTGGATGATTGGTCAAGGATCGGGAAATTGCATATAATAAAAAGCATAGAATACCGGGAGAAAACAGGAGCTTGAAATCTCTGAAGAAAAGCAGACGGGAGATGGGGGCAAAAAGGAGTTTTCATGGAATTATATGAAGAGAAGGTGACCGGGGTGGTCGAGTCGATCCTGGCGGATTATCAGAAGGGCCGGGATATTGACAAGATGGCGATTTTCAATCAACCGGACCCGCAGGTGATCCGGGAGATCGTCCACAGTATGTTAAAAATCATTTACCCGGGTTATTATCGGGATACCAATTACAAGGTTTACAATATGGCCAGCAATCTGACGGTCTGGATCGAGGACGTTATCTATAAGCTGACCAAGCAGGTCGACATTGTCCTTCGCTATCAGTCCGGCCAGAGCGGCATCCCGGGAGCTGACAGGATCCGACCACAGGATAGTGGGGACTCCTTCTTCACGGGGGAGAAGACAGGAGAACCAGATGCAGATTCTCCTCAGGAAGGGGAGAGACAGGGTAAGGCCAGCTATTGCGCGAGCGGTTATGGGGATGGAAGCGTCTGTGCGGCAGAACAGGAATACCTCTTTGAGGAGCAGGCAAGATCCATTGTCCTGGAGTTCTGTTCCCGTATTCCCAAGCTTCGCGAATACCTGGATACAGACCTGCAGGCGACACTGGAGGGGGATCCTGCCGCCCTTAACAAGGACGAAATTGTGCTCTCATATCCTGGCCTTCTGGCGACGACAGTTAATCGCATGGCCCATGAGCTCTTTTTGCTGGACGTGCCCCTGATTCCCCGCATGATGACCGAATATGCCCATTCTGTTACGGGAATTGATATCAATCCGGCAGCTACCATCGGCAGGTACTTCTTTATGGATCATGGCACCGGCATCGTGGTCGGATCCACCACAATCATTGGAGAACACGTCAAAGTCTACCAGGGAGTTACCCTGGGAGCCCTGTCTACCTCCGGAGGGCAGAGTCTGCGCGGAACCAAGCGTCATCCGACGATTGAGGATCATGTGACGATCTACTCCGGAGCTTCTATCCTGGGTGGAGAGACCGTGATCGGCAGGGGATCCGTGATCGGTTCCAACGCGTTTATCACCCACTCCATACCGGAGGGGACCAGGGTTACGATTAAGAATCAGGAATTGATCTATAAGAATGGCAAGGGAGAGCTCTTAAATGAGCTCAACTGGTAATACATAGTAAAGTGAGGAAAAAAGAAGATGAATCCGGAGAATAAGAGGGCTGCCAGAGAGAGAAGAGCCGCGGAGAAAGAACGTGAGAAGAAGAGAAAGACGGGAAAGCTGCTGGCCTTGATTGCCGTGATTGTGCTGGCAGTCGTCCTGCTCCTCTGGGGGCTCAGCCGCAGCGGTACTTCCGGTGCCGACAAGTCCGGGCAGGGAAGCGAAACAGAGAGCCAGAGCCAGGATGGCCAGAACAAGGAGCAGAAGGACAGCAGTCAGACGAAAGACCAGAAGACCTCCGGTTCAGATACGAACCAGACGGATTCCGCCAAAACGGACCCCGGTTACAAGGCTCAAAAGGGAGATACGGCGGTGATCCACTATGTCGGCAAGGTGGGGGATACGGCCTTCTACGGGGGAACCGGCGACTACGATCTCAAACTCGGGAGCGGCTCCTTCATTTCCGGTTTTGAGGATCAGGTCATTGGACATAAGAAGGGAGAGACCTTCGACGTACATGTCACCTTCCCGTCCAATTACAGGTCAAGCTACGCCATGAAGCAGGATGGGCAGGCGGACACGTCCAGGCCGATTACGCTGGCTGGTACAGAAGCCACCTTCACAGTCACCATTCAGGAAATCAAGTGATGCAAAAGTCGATTGTCATATATCGCGTCTGCAGGTTCACGCAGGCGCGAAAAGACAGTCGATTTTTCATATCTCAGGAGGAAAATGCCATGAAATTCTATATGCCTGCCAGGCTTTATGAAGAGAGCGATGTCGTCGCGAAGCACGCAAAAGAAATCACTGCTCTGGGAAAAAAGGCGCTCATTGTAACCGGGGCGCACTCTGCCAGGAAGACCGGGGCGCAGGCGGATCTGACAGAGATACTGTCTGACGCGGGGGTGGATTATGAGATTTTCGATCAGGTGGAGGAGAATCCGTCTACCCGGACGATTATGCAGGCCTGCAGGTCGGCCGATGTCGCTGACTGCGACTTTGTGGTTGGAATTGGGGGAGGTTCCCCTCTGGATGCGGCTAAGGCGATTGCCCTTATGCTGGCTCATCCCGATTGGGAGGAGGAGAAGCTCTACCAAAATGGCCAGGATAACAGCCATTTGCCTCTGGTCTGCATTCCGACAACCTGCGGGACGGGATCAGAGCTGACCGGAGTTTCCGTCTTGACCCGCCGGGAGCAGGGCCTGAAGGGGTCCATTCCCTATGTGCTCTTCCCGGATCTTGCCTTGGTCGACGGCAAGTATCTGGCAAAGGCGCCGAAGAGTCTTATCGCCAACACGGCCACAGATGCCCTGGCGCATCTGATAGAGGCCTATGCCAATACCGGGGCGGATGACTACACCCGTATGCTGGTCGATCGGGGTCTTGAGGTCTGGGCGGAGAGCAAGAACTTCCTTCTGGGGCTTGAAGAGGCGGATGATGCGCGCCACAGCCGCCTGATGCTGGCCTCCAGCCTTGCGGGCATGTCCATAGCCCAGGTCGGGACCACGGTGCCGCACGGGCTCTCCTATAACCTGACTTTGGAGGCGCAAATTCCGCACGGAATTGCCGTCGGCTACTTTCAGGCAGGATATCTGAGAGAGTGTCCCGCGCAGATGAGAGACCACTTGCTTGAAAAGGTGGGATTCGCGAGCCCTGAGGAACTGGACGCTTTCTTCCGGCAGATCTGTCAGGTGCCTCAGGTCAGCCAGGAAGTCCTTGCCCACTCTCTGACCGCTGTGATGAATACGCCGGCCAAGCGAGAGATCTGTCCATTCGACGCGAATGAGCAGGTGCTCAAGAGGATAGCTGGACTTAAATAAAAAGAATTTTGTAAAAAATATCAGGGGCGAAAAAGGGCGCCCAGCGGTACGGCAAAACAGCGGAACAGATCGAAACGGCGGAACAGATCGAAATAGCAGAACAGATCGAAAATGCCGTAAGAAAAGGGATTGGAGGGAAAGATGCCCTGTAAAAACGCAATGACAACCCTCTGTTATCTCGAGAGAGATGACAGCTATCTTATGCTGCATCGGGTCAAGAAGGAGAAGGATGTCAATCGGGACAAGTGGATTGGGATCGGCGGGCATTTCGAGGGGACGGAATCCCCGGAAGAATGCCTGCTCAGAGAGTGCAGGGAGGAGACCGGACTGACTCTGACCTCATACCGTTATCGGGGTCTGATCACCTTCATCTATGACGGCAGGGCCGAGTACATGTCCCTTTTTACGGCGGACGCCTGGACGGGACAGATGCACGACTGTGACGAGGGACAATTGGAATGGGTCAAAAAGAATGAGATTGGCCAGTTGAATCTCTGGGAGGGAGATCGAATTTTCTTTGATCTCCTGGAAAGGAATCAGGCCTTTTTCTCTCTGAAATTGGTCTATGATGTCGACGGGCGGCTTCTGGAGGCCGCCCTGGATGGCAAGAGACTGGCGTATGATCCGGCAGTTGACATAGGAGAGCGCTGAAGGATGATACAGAGAAGCTGATTGAGAGAATTTATCTGCTGGCGAAAGAGGAATGACTATGCAGACAGAGGTCGGAGAAATGACGAAGGTTCAGAATGCGAATGGGAACAGGGCAAAGACGATGAAGGTTCAGAACACGAATGGGAACAGAACAAAGACGATGAAGGCTCAGAACACAAATGGGAACAGAGAAATGTTTGATCGGATTATCCTAGCCAGTCAGTCGCCCAGAAGAAGAGAACTTCTGGCACAGCTGGGGCTCTCGTTTGAGGTGATGCCGGCATATGGGGAAGAGTGTTCCGGCGCGCAAGATCCCGGGGCCCGTGTGGAAGAGCTGGCAGCCGCCAAGGCCAGGGAGGTCGCCGGACGACTGGAAAAAGAATCCGACAGAGAAAGGCTGATCATCGGGGCGGATACGCTTGTTGTCAAGAATGGGGAGATTCTGGGGAAACCCAGGGATGAGGAGGACGCGAAGCGGATGCTGGCCCTGTTGTCCGGGACAGCTCACCAGGTCTGCACCGGTCTCTGCCTGATCCTGATCAAGGGGGATCAGCGGGTAGAAAGGCATTTTCACGAGACGACACATGTTAATTTTGCGGAGATGACAGATAAAGAAATTGACGACTATGTCGCTTCCGGGGACCCTATGGATAAGGCGGGAGCTTATGGAATCCAGTCCGGGGCGGCCCGCTTTGTGACGGGGATACAGGGGGATTACAGCAATGTCGTCGGCTTGCCTCTCTCAAGACTCTATCGGGAGATGAAGCAGCTCAAGAAAGAGCTTGAAGGAAAAGCTGATAGAGAAGCTGTCTGTGGAAGAGAGAGCCGTGAGATAAAAGAGATGGAGGTCGCTACAAATCAGAAAGCGGGGGAGACCGCAGATCAGAGAGAGAGGGGAACTGCTGCGGATCAAAAAGCGGGGGAGACCGCTGCAGTTCAGAAAGATGGGAGAGCCGGATGTATAGATGGGGAGAAGGCCAAGTCCCGCCTGGACCTGCAGTTTGATTTTTTGCGGGAGCTGGATCAGGAGAAGAGTATTTTTCGCCAGAATTATATCGGCCATCACGCGCGTCGGGAAAATGACGCGGAGCATGCCTGGCATATGGCGATTATGGCGGCTGTTCTCCGGGAGTACGCCAACGAGGAAGTGGATATGGAGAGGGTTTTGCTCATGATCCTTCTCCACGATGTCGTGGAAATCGACGCGGGAGATACCTATGCTTATGATGAGGAGGGGAAAAAGAGCCAGAAGAAGAGAGAGATGGACGCGGCGGACCGTATTTTTCATATCCTGCCGCCGGATCAGGAAGAGTTCTTCCGCGGTCTTTGGGATGAATTCGAGGCCTGGGAGAGCCCGGAGGCCAGGTTTGCCCGGGCCTGTGATAATTTCCAGCCCATGATGTTAAACCGCATGAACGGGAGTCAGTCCTGGCTTGATCACGGAGTCAGTCTCAGCCAGGTCCTGGAGAGAAACGCCCGATCCGGGGAGGGAGCCAGGGAGGTCTGGAACTATGCCTATGCGCATTTTATTGTCCCGGGGTTGACGGAGGGAAAGCTCAGAGACGACCGTGAGGAGCTGCGCGGACAGCAAAGGATTAATCCGTGAGGCATATATTGTTTTTTAAAAGAATAAAATAAAGATACATGCGGGGGGAACAAGAGAAAAATGTACAAAATTAAAAACAATTAACCGAAATTAACGGAAGTTTGTCCGAAACTACCCGAGAATCCCCCAAAAAAGTAAAATTTTATGTTTCATCCTTTTCGACAAAGAGTATAATAGTTTTTGAGAAAAACATAGGCAAAATGCCTAAGGTTAGGTTTGTTTTTCTGAAGGGAGGAACGAAATGATTAGCTTTTTGTTGTGTCTGGCGATTCTGATCGCCGCCTACTTTACCTATGGTAAACTGGTAGATCAGACCCTCGGACCGGATGACCGGGAGACGCCGGCGGTTGAGATCAATGACGGCGTCGACTATGTGGTGATGCCGCAGTGGAAACTTTTCCTGATCCAGCTGCTGAACATCGCGGGTCTGGGGCCCATCTTCGGAGCCATGCAGGGTGCCCTCTGGGGTCCGGTGGTCTTCCTCTGGGTTACCTTCGGTACCATGCTTGCCGGTGGTGTCCACGACTACTTCTCCGGAATGCTCTCCGAGAGAAACCGCGGTGCTTCTATTTCTGAGGTGACCGGAATCTATCTGGGCGGCGGCATGAAGAATGTGATGCGGGTCTTTTCCGTCGTTCTTCTGGTCATGGTAGGAACCGTATTTGCTGTCGGCCCCGCAGGCCTGATTGTTCAGCTGGTCAAGGAGAAGGGGGCAAGCGGAATTCTGGCGCAGACCACCTTCTGGCTGGCGATTGTTCTGACCTACTATTTTATCGCGACCTTCATCTCCATTGATAAGATCATCGGCAAGATCTACCCGGTCTTCGGTATCTGCCTGATTATCATGGCAATCGGTGTCGCCATCGGTATTTTCACCGGCGGACATCAGATTCCTGAGATCTGGTCTCACTTCTATAACATGCATCCCAAGGCAACGCCGATCTGGTCCTTTATGTTCATCACGGTTGCCTGCGGCGCGATTTCCGGTTTCCATGCCACCCAGTCTCCTCTGATGGCCCGCTGCCTAAAGAGTGAGCGTCAGGGTCACTTCGTCTTCTACGGAGCCATGGTTGCCGAAGGTATTATCGCTTTGATATGGGCCGCTGCAGGATGCTCTCTCTACGAGGTTACCGGCGGTCTTAACACAGGACTTGCCGCTGTTCTTGCTCACGGTCAGTCCGCAGCCATTTATGATGTCTGCATCAAGACCATGGGGCCTGTCGGCGTCGTCCTGGCTATGCTTGGTGTTGTGGCCTGCCCCATCACCTCCGGCGATACCGCTTTCCGTTCCGCAAGGCTTACCCTTTCCGACTGGTTCGGTGTCAGCCAGGAGAAGTATAAGAACCGTCTGATGCTCTGCGTGCCTCTTCTGGGCGTGGGCGCTATCCTTGGTTTCGGCAATACCTTCGGTGTGATCAACTATACGGTCATCTGGCGTTACTTCAGCTGGACCAACCAGACTCTGGCTATGATTGTCCTCTGGGCAGCAGCTATGTATCTGGCCAAGGAGAAGAAGAACTTCTGGATCTGCGCATTGCCGGCGACTTTCATGTCCGCCGTTTCCATCACCTACTTCGTGATGGCTCCGGAGTGCCTGGGACTGATTCCGGCACTGAAGCAGAATACCATGGTGGCTTATCCCGCAGGTATTATTGTTGCTGTGATCTTCTTCGCTATCTTCTTAAGAGCAGCGAGAAAAGAGCAGAGCAGGGCATAAGATTTGTTGATTTATGACAATGGAATGCTCGCGAAGCGTGTATTCCATTGCTCATGACAATTGAATATTCGCGGAGCGTATTTTCAATCGTTTGACAGAGACCTTTGAGCAGGGTGCTTGGAGGTCTCTTTTTTCGATCAAATCGCTGCGGTATGTGCATTTGATGACTCAAAGTAATAGAATATTTAGGGAGTGCATATTCTGTTGTTACAGGAAGGAATATTATGGGACAGTGTTGTAATCCGAAAATACCGGAGGAAAAAGAAGAAGCTCTTCAGGGCGGCCCGAAGCATGTGCTCTTTGCTCCCCGAAGGGATGGAATGAAAGAATTGGCCAGGGATGTCCTGAAGGCAGACCTTAAAAAATGCCGCCGGATCGGGGTCTGTGGTCTGGGGGATCGGGCCATCTATCTTGCCACTTATTTCCGTGACAGAAGCCGCTATATCTGTTATGAGGACATCGCCCGGGTCTATAAGAGGGTGGCTATGTCAAAAGGGGGGTTCAGCGGCAAGGGAATTTTTGGTTCTATGGCTTATCTGGTTGTCGTCCTTCGAGATGGGAGTGAGCGGGTCAGCCGCATGAAGTATGAGGATCAGGTGGATTCCTTTCTGGCGATTTTTTGCCAGGAACATCCCGATATTCCCATCTATACGATTGAGGGGGAGAAGAGGATCAGAGAAGCGGAGGAAAAAGAGCGTGCCCGCTATCTGTCAGAACTCAGCCCTCAGGCAGAAGAGGCAGTGCGGCAGTTGCAGAGAGCGAAAGATTATCTCGAGAAGAAGCCGGAGCTGTCAGAGGGATTGACCCTGTCTGCCAGAAGAAAACGTATCGTTGAGGGGATCAATCCGTCTTATCGTGCTCTTGCGATTGTAATCGCCCTGTTGGGGCTGGCAGCTCTTCTTTTCGGGATCTATGCCTTCGTCAGGGGAATGGGGCTTGCCATGTACTTCCTGCTCTTCGGTTTCTCTGCGGTCTTCCTGGTGATGTCCAGCCAGATCCTGCCCTGGGGGAATATGACCAGAAGAGGGGCGGAAGAAGTCTGGGAGACGGCAAAACAGACCATGGCGGACTATCTGTCCGGCTACGACAGAGAATTCCCTCTGCCGGCCTCCTATGCGCATCCTGTTACATTAGAGCGGATGATTCGTGTTCTCCGCGAGGGAAGAGCTGTGACGGCTGAACAGGCTTACGAGCGGATGAAGGAAGATTTAAAGAAGCTCAATGCTGACGTCAAGGTGAGCCAGAAGGAGTATGAGGAGGTAGTGGCTATCAAGTCCATGTTTCTTCTGGAGAATTACAGTTAGGGAATTGCGGTTGAATTCTAGCCCCTGCTTCTTCAGCTTTCCAATGGAAAGAGACACAGGAAACAGGGGCTGGATTTTTTATATTTGAAGGATGATCTATCAACTCAAAAAGAGAGAGTGTTCCCAGGCTTTACCCCAAAAATGAGAGCTCTCCTAGGCTTGGATTGAGTCAAGATAGAATTGCTCCAGAGTGCGTGCGGAGCCCAGTTCCTGAGTGATTTCTGCCAGACTGCGATTACAGATGATGCGATGTTGATTCAAGATCAGAATCTGACAAGGGATTCTCGCAATGTCTTCAATCATATGCGAGGATAGAAAGATCACCCTGGATTTGGATAATTCGGAAAGGACCATAAGAAAATTGGCTCTTTCTTTCGGATCCATCCATGCATTCGGTTCATCTAAGAGAAGCATATCGGGGTCATTGAGCATTGCTTGGATGATTCCGATTTTTTGCTGTGTACCAATAGAGAGTGACTTGATTTTTGCGCTTTGGTATTGGCGAATATGAAAGAAGTCAAGCCACTGTCGAATCCGGCGATTAAAAACAATAGGCCGAACAGCTTTCAAGGAAGCCATAAATTGCAGATATTGTTCTACGGTATACTCTGGGATTAGACCAAGATCCTGAGGAAGATAACCCAGGTGGAGGAGGTACGTTTGGCGGAGAGCATCAATATTATTTCCCTGGTAATAAATTTTACCTGAGACAGGCTTTAAAATACCGGCCAATAACTTTAAGAAGGTGGT
The DNA here is from genome assembly GCF_000524295.1 of Shuttleworthella sp. MSX8B. Lineage (NCBI taxonomy): Bacteria > Bacillati > Bacillota > Clostridia > Lachnospirales > Lachnospiraceae > Shuttleworthella > Shuttleworthella sp. MSX8B. The sequence goes on along the minus strand of NZ_JAQT01000029.1, from coordinate 11,233 downwards.
CTTTCCAGCACCATTTGGGCCTAGAAGGGCATATAAACCCGGTTCCAGACTGAGATCAATATCCGTTAAAATTTGTTCCTTATGATATGAAAAGTTCAAGTGCTGAATACGTAATAACTTATCTTTCATGTTGACCTCCACGTAAAGGATGGACGAGTCTGTAAATCGACAGTGCCAGGAATATCAGGGAGAGAATCACCAGAGCGATCCAAATACTGATGCTGATTTTTTGATATATTTTGGAAATTGAAGTCAAAAGAAAGAGGGAAATTGAAGCAAATACACATATGCAAATCGTTGCAAAGCTTCCGATGCTGTTCTTTACTGAGAGCAGACAAAAGCAAGTGCATGCCACAACAGTCAATGGCAAGATGAAATGTATGATCAACGTATATATCGTTAATTTTGTAGTCAATCCTGTTGCCAAAAAAAACAAAGACAATAGCAGCAAATCGTAAATTCCAATGATCATCATTTTTGCGGCATAGACATGTTCCAGAGAATAGTAACAGGTGGAGATTAGCTCTGACGCGTTTGCGTTTCTCTCTCTCCACAGATCAGGAATCATAAAAATAATAAATAGACACGCAGCAATGCCAAGAGCACCTGAGAAGTAGAGCGTTTCGGGGCTGAATTTCAAAAACAAATAGACAGATACCATTAAAATAGTCTGTATGATAAGCCATCTCTTTTTGAGCAGATGTAGCTGAAAGAAGAGAAAGTCCTGATGAGAGAGCAAATGGGTTCGTTCGGACAAATAGAATTGTTCGATAGAAGCGATAACGGTTTGATTTATATGATCTTTATGAAGATTGTTCTGCATTTTTGAGAATCTCCTTTAGTTTGATTTTTGCCTTCCGCAATCGGTACTTTGTCAGCGGAAGTCCTATTCCTAATTGCTCGCTCATCTGTTGAAGGGTACATTCCCTGAAATAGAATAAATCAATTACACTTCTTAGTTCAGGCGGTAATTGGGAAAGAATATCATTGAAGTACATACGATCTAAAATCCGATCGTAACTGTCTTGGTGAACGTCAGGAAGTTGGTTGAGTATGGTTTCTTCTACCAGTGTAGCATTTACTCTCTTTAAATTGTCTTTTAAAAGATTCCCGGCGATTGTATAGAGATAGTTGAGCACTTTTCCTCTGTGTTCATAATTGGAGAGCGCTTGGAAGAAATGTAGAAAAGTCTCTTGTGTTAAATCTTCGGCATCCTGGCTGCAGGAACAGTGCTTGGCACAATATTTGAAAATGGGTGCATAGTACTTATTAATAAATTTAGTGAAAGCTTCTGTGTCCCCTCGCTTCATTAGTGAGACGAGTTGCAAGTCGGTCATGAGATCTCCTTTGAAAGATATATTGTGGATCAGCTGTGAGATCTTTTTATTAATGAAAACAACACTGTCTCATAAAACTATTGCTTATCCTATAACATATAAAAAATAAAGACAAGTAGTAAGAGACTGAGATTGAAATTCGAATTGGTTTGGTCACAAGCAGGCTATCTTTTTCGGGGCCTCGATCGTTAATACATATATAAGAAAGTTAAGAAAGCCGCACTGTATCGAATGAGGGAGAAAGGAGAAAAAATGAAAGTAGTCAATGAAGCCAATATAGGGACGATGAGAAGAGCGGGATGTGTCTGCAGCTCAGGAAGAGAATGGACGAGAGGAATTACCGGATGGTTTTTGTGTAATTGCCAGTGCGATAATGGCACAGCAAATTACAACGCCAATTACAAAAAAGCCCGTTATAATTAAACAATAAACTCCTAAATTGATACAGTGCGGTTTTCTATCTATGAGGGAAAAGAGGATGCATAGAGAGATAAAAAAGATACTATCAAAAAAATATGTACGACTTATTGTAATTCTCTTATGTGGATTTGCCATCCTTTTGGGGTGGATTGGAGGTGTGACACAGGCGACTTACTATGAGGACAATAATATAGTTTCCCGTGGAAGGAAAGCAGCAATTAATACTATAGAGTTATATGGGTCAGTAGGAGAACTTTCTGACAAGAGAGTTTCAGAAATCTTGTTAGACTACCAAATGCTTGTTAAGAAAGAAGGGAAAGCAAAGGCACTGCAGGAAATGGGAGAAGTGAAGCTGGTGGTCTTGATGTATCTATCTAAGATTTATTTTCCGGAGGATTTCTTTAATCAGGAAGGCCTGGCAAATATAGAGGATACTAAACCTTTTTCTGAAGCCAGGGTGGAGGCAATTCTAAATAAATTTCGCAGAGAATATGGGAATAGTGAGGGCACAGAGGCTGATATTCAGAAGTGTGCCGTGGCCACACAGAAGCCGGTGCAGTTTGCATGGAGGAGTCCCTGGGCTACGTATTTTCGGATTGTATCTGTGCTGGCAATATTAACAGCTTTGGCAGCTATCATTATTGGAACAGATACTTTTGCCTATGAAAAAACACAGAAAATGGATTTGCTTTTAACTGGATTAGATTGTAGGGGAACAGTTCACTTGTTGATACAGCAGATGATGGGGGTTGTGACATTCTTGACCGCCTTTTGGGGAGGAATTGTTCTGCTCTTTACAATTGCCTTTTGGCAGTTGGTTCCATTACCAGCATTGGGTTCGTCAATTCAGTTGATTTATCCACTTTCTATTTATAGTGGGACGGTTAAGAGCGGATGGGTCATATTTCTTTTTTTGAGTTGGTTTTGTATTTTGACAACAGGATTGATAGCAGTTGCAATTAATCATTGTATTCAAAATGGAATTGGGGCTCTTGGGATTACTTTTGCAGTGACAATATTACCTCTGGCAATGGAATTTGTGCGGGGAATTCCTCTGGGAGTTCGCTCTTTGGTTGAAATTCAGCCGTTAGCTATGCTTTGGGCAGAGAAACTGTTTTCTTCTTTTGTTTTATATCGAATTGGGAATCACTGCTGTAATAGTGTCGAAATGGGATTGATGTGGAACGTAGTCCTTTTGACGATCCTTTTTCTTGTACTCATGGGTCGGATTTTCAGGAGAACTTTGAAACGGGGGTATTAGAATGGAAAATAAGGAATATTTAGGGAAGATTTTTCGTACGGGAAAAGAGGTTTATTTTTATGATTCAGGAACAGGAAAGGTGCTTTCGTGTGATGATAAGGAAGAAGAAATACTAAATCAGATTCTTGGTGGACAGAAAAGTATTCGAAAGGCATGTGAAGAAAACCTGGAGTTTGCAAGGGTAATTCATGCGGAGAAGTTGCTAGCGTGCCCACAACATAGAGAGTTTGAAGTTATTGGTCGTGAAGAATATAACAAAGTTGTTCCACATACCTGCAAACAAATTATTTTGGAATTAACAGAAGCATGTAACCTACGTTGTGGGTATTGTATTTATAATGAGCACCATTCGGATTATCGAGCTTTTTCTCAAAAGAACATGAGTGAAGAAATTGCAAAAAAGAGCATTGATATGATATTGAGTGAGGTTGAGGGAGATGAATTCGCATTGACATTTTATGGGGGAGAACCACTGGTAAATTTTAGCTTGATGCGCTCGTGCATTGATTACGTAAAAGGAATGCATCCGGATCTAAAGTTAAGTGTTTCTTTCACAAGTAACCTTACACTGCTAACAGAAGAGATGATAGATTACTTTGCGAATCTGAAAACAGAAAGTGTTGATATTATGTGCAGCTTGGATGGCCCTCAAAATCTACATGATAAATATAGAAAATTCGCTAATGGAGTGGGGAGCTACAGGGCAGCTACAAAGCATTTTAAACTCTTACTGAGTAGGTTTTATGATTTAGAGAAGAAACATACACTTTCTATCAATTGTGTGGTTGCGCCCGCATATAGCAAGATGAAGTTGCTAGGCATAAAAAAATATTTTGAAGAAGAATTAGGGATACCTAAAGAAATCGAAGTTCATTATGCCTATATGGATAGAGGGGGGATGGAAATACCCTTGAATAAAGAAGGTATTGTCGAAGATGCAACAAAAATGGAAAGTGATGTCCCGATGGAAGAGTGGGCGCAAGAAGAAATCCTGTCAGGAAACCGAGATAAAAAACTGTTTGATATCTTTGCTAAGGAAATGTGGATGATGGCATCCAGAGAAAAAGCGAAAAATGGAGAGGTACTTACAAGAAGTGGGCTTCTTGGCTGCTGCATTCCGGGTCAGAGGAGAATATATGTGACGGTAGATGGAGACTTCAAGGTATGTGAGAGGATTGGAAAGTCCCCTTCACTTGGGAACTATAAGGATGGAATCAATACCGATGGTGTAGTTCAAAACTATTTTATTGATTTTTCCAAAAAGATGCAGAATCGATGCGATCATTGTTGGGCAAGAAATCTTTGTACTATGTGTTATGAAGAGATGATTGACGAGAATGGCCTGACCGATAGGATAGATGATCTTTGTAATGGGTCCAGGTCATTTACAGAAAATCTTTTGCGTAATTACTACCAATTCTTAGAGAAGGATCCTCATTATCTGGAAGATATGTTAAAGCAATACAGCTTTGGCTGAAGGGGGAAAAGGATGCAGCTGGTTTTAAAAAATATCAGAAAATCTTATGGGAGCCATCAGGTTTTAAACGGATTGAATTGTGTTTTAGAGTCTGGGATTCATGGGTTTTTAGGGGCAAACGGAGTGGGAAAATCCACTCTCTTCAATATACTTACTGGCTATATAACAAAGGATCAAGGAGATATAGAATATCCGGCATTTAAGAGAGATGAAGAAGTTCTTTTGTCAACGTTACCGCAAAGATTTCAAGGGTATCCAGATATGTCGATACAGGAGTTTATGGAATATCTGGGAAGATTAAAGGCAAAGAATGTTCCTGGCCGACTTCTTCAGGAGGACATCAAAGAAAAACTGGGAGTTTTTGGATTGGACAGTATTCGAGACAAGAAAATTAAGAAACTATCTGGAGGTCAATTGCGTAGATTGGGAATTGCCCAGGCATTTCAATTAAATCCAAAAATTGTCTTATTAGATGAACCTACAACTGGATTGGATCCTGCGGAGAGAGTGAGGTTCAAGAATTACCTGGCTGAGGCTGGAAAAAATGAAATTATACTTCTGTCAACTCATATTGTTTCAGATTTGGAGCGGATTTCGAAGGATATCTATATTCTGAAGGATTGTAATTTTATCACGAGTGGTTCGGAAGAAGAACTACTTGAACAATGCCAGGGGAAAGTATGGGAGATGAACTTTACAACAGAAGAGGATATAGAGCGAGTACTTTGTCAGAATCAAATTGCTATGTCTTATGAGAGGGGGGGACAGATTCGCGTTCGATTTATTGCTGACCAACAGGTGGACAAAAGGGCAATGCCTGTAAAGCCGGAGTTAAATGACGTATATATAAGCTACTTTAGAGATTAGGTGCTTGTATGAAGGAAGAAATAAAGAAAAATCGAAGGTTGATGATTTATACATTTATATTAACTATTGTATGCACTGTGTCCTTCTGCGTTCTTTCGCTGCTCACGTATATTGGCGTGATGTTTAAAGATGGGAGCAGTTTTGATGTAAAAGGGGTTGACGGGCTCTTTGAAAGAAGAGCATATGTGTCATCACGAGTCTCTGGAGAGATAACAACAGAACGGTTGGATCAAATTATAGATATTTATCATAAATATCCAAGTGAAGAAGCGTTCTACCGAGCAAATGAGCAATATCCAGAGATTTATCTTCTTTTGATTTCGGCTTACAGTAATCCATCAGATGAGAATGATTTTTTGATTTCTCAGTTGACCTCAGCGGAGGATTTCTATGATCAGCACAAGGTCAAACTTCAGAAGGTGCTCGAATCGGGAAGGAAATATGAGCTATCCTCAAACGAAATAAATTATTTGATGCAGGGGGATATTAAGGGACCTTTTATCTATGATTTCACAGATCATTGGGTTCTGTATAAGAACGCGTATTTATTTATTGGATTTTTATTGGCGCTGACAGGGATTGTTTTTACAACCTATATTTTTTCTCAAGAGAAAGAATTGGAAATGGACAAGGTGTTGGGGATTTTTCCTAATCGAATTGGCGTTTCACTTGGGAAAAGTAAAATAGGAATGTGCTTTACCTTTGTTAGTATAAACTATTTTGTGTCGACTTTTGCAGCTTTTATAATGCTTCTCTTACCTTTTGGAGAGACAGGATGGAATGCTAGTATTCAGACTTTTTTCGATTACTACACTTCTTGTTTTCAGTGGAACCTGACACAATATTTTTGGATCACATTGATTGTCGGATGGATTGTGCTTATGGGGGTTATAGGATGCGCTGCTTTAGTCACTTCGATTTTGCAAAGCCGAATGATGGCTTTAATAGTGAATGTGGTAATTGCTTATATTCCAATTCTACTATCGAAGATGATTTATAGTAGTTTGCTCTTGCACATTTTGGAACTTCATCCATTAGTAAATTTTAATACAGACCAGTTTATTAAATCATTCTATAGTTATGGAGCAGGAATACATAGAGTTACAGGATATGGGCTAACCACAGCGATTATGATGGCAACTATATTTTTGACGATTGTTTTCTGCCCCAAAAGTTTTGGGAAACGTCTTCAAGGAAGAATAAAATGAAAAAAAATGGTTTATTGTGGTCTATACAAAAAGCCTGGCTCTTCCGGCCAGGTTATCTTGTTATATCCGTATTGCAGGCAGTATTGAGTGGTTTCTTGCCAGTAGTATCTGCCATTCTTATGCAGGAATTACTGAATTTAATTCAAACAAAAGAGTTTAATTTTCAAAAATGTCTTGTTCTGGTTATCTTTTTGATTATGTCAGAAGCGTTTGGAACCTACGTAACTGCGATTTTGACGGTGAAATTACAAAATTTCGAGACAAAATTTGATACATTTATTCAAAATGAAATTCTCGAAAAGGCAGGGAGGCTTGATTGTAAAAATTTTGAGGACAGCAGAACATATGATTTAATTAATCGAATTCAAAATGATATCCATGCAGGTGTAGAGGGGAATATCCAGGCTTTTATCAGCATGTTTGCCAGTGGAATTGGTCTTTTGTCCTATGGGATTATTATTGGTAGTTATCATCTTTGGATTTTACTCCTGCTCACCTTTTCATATTTTTTTAGATTAGTGGTGGAGAAAAAATATCGATTAAAAGAGTATAATGCGCTGAGAGAAAATACAGAAAATTTTCGGAGAACAAATTATTTAGCATGGTTATTATTACATCCGGAGTATATAAAGGAAATAAAGACATTTCGAGTTTTTCAAAAATTATTGGATCGCTTTCGGAACCTCAGAAAGGTTTATGATGATACTTTGATTGGGATTCGTAATCGTAAACTCAGCTGTTATTTGTGGTTAGAACTTGTCGAGGGATTTGTAGACGTCTTGGTGACAATCTATTTAATATATGAGACCTATTATGGTTTCATTTTGATAGGAAGCTTTATTCTTTATAATAATGCGATAGAAAGTTTAAAGCAAAATTTGCTTCGAATATTAGAGAAAAATGCAGAAGTGGCAACAAATGCAGTTGTTGTGGAGCAGCTGAAATCATATTATGATCTGCCGGATGAATCGAATCAGGAAGAGGAAGGTGATTTTGTTAAGATTGATTCGCTAGAACTAAGGCATGTTTTCTATCGATATCAAGGACAGAGTGAATATGTTTTACAGAATATAAATATTTTGATTCGAGGCGGAGATAAGATTGTTTTGACTGGTCCTAACGGATCGGGGAAAAGTACGTTGGCGAAAATTATATTAGGCATATACAATGATTATGAAGGCGAAATATTGGTCAATGGAATAGAGCGGAAGCAACTTTCTATAGAACAATATCGACAGCATATGTCAGCACTATTTCAGGACTATATTAAGTATGAAACAACTGTTAGAGACAATCTTTTTTTGGGTGAAAAAAATTTTGACGAGGAGCTTTCTGAGAATTTGTTACAACTTGCGGAAATGGTAGATTTTAAAGATGCTTTGGATGAACCTCTCGGTTATCGATTTCAAGATGGAAGAGAGCTTTCGATTGGGCAGTGGCAGAAGATGGCTTTTTTAAGAGCGCTTATAAAATCTTCTTCTGTTCGCCTTTTGGACGAACCAAATGCAGCTTTGGACATTATAGCTGAGGATCGTCTTTTTTCCTATTTTGATCAGACCAGGGGAAAGCATTTGGATATTATCGTAATACACCGATTTCACAAAATATTAGAGAGCGCATCTGAAGTTATTGTGCTAGAAAAGGGGAGAATCTGTTCCAGAGGAAGCCACCAAAAAGTTTTTGCTGAGAATGAGTTTTATCAAAGCCTTTGCCGGGCGGGAAGAGCAAGAGAGTTATAATTATCCTGTAATCTGAAATGATGAGATCGGGATTTACCGCGATAAAGACAGGAGAAGGCGGAGATGAAGAAGCATACAGCACTTGAATTTCGCTACTACAATATGCCGACGGGCTCTTATATTCTGCCGCTCTACGGTGATAGCTGGAGAAGAGAGTACGGTTGGGATACGGGGGATACCCAGCATTTTCACAATTACTTTGAACTTGGTTTCTGCCATGAGGGCAAGGGGGAAGTGCGTATTGAGGATCGGGTTCTTCCTTACAGTGGCGGAATGTACACAATGATTCCGGCCCATATCCCCCACACGACGAAAAGCGCATCCGGCAATCAGTGCTATTGGGAATACCTTTTTGTGGATATCGATGGCTTCCTGGGGGAGAAGCTGCAGATGGATTCCAGACAGAAGATAGAATATACGCAGGCCCTGAACCACCGTGGAACGATTCGCACCATGAAGAATCATCCCCAGGCGGGACGCCTGGTCTTGAAAATCCTGGATGAATTTCGTCAAAAGAAGCCGTACTATGAGGAGGCGGTCAATGCAGCCTTCTATGCTCTGATTATAGAGATGCTTCGTCTTGACATTAAAAGCGGGGGCGTAGGGCAGGGGATACGGATGAACAGTTCGGTTGAGATGGCCCTGCAGTACATGGGCAGCCACTATAGCCAGAATCTGAAAGCGGCTCAGATCAGCCGGGCCTGCGGACTCAGCGAAAGTCATTTTCGCCGTACCTTCGAAGAGGTCATGGGGGTGCCGCCTATGGATTATCTCAATCTGATCCGTATCCAAAACGCCTGCACTCTTATCAACGAACAGAATTTGTCTATGGAGGAGATTGCCGGAAAGGTTGGATATCAGACTCCTTCTACATTTAATCGTAATTTCAAGCGGATTACGGGAATGCGGCCCCTGCGCTGGAAGCAGGAAATCTCTGGTCACCGGGGACGGATCGCGGACTTCAATGTCAAGGTGCTCAAGGGTTGGGATTACGAATAGTTGAATTTGCAAAAAAATAAATCAGATATCAAAACAAATTCCCCTTTCGATGGAATACTATACAAACATGTTAAAAAGATTGGAAATTCACCAGCGAGATTTGTGCGAATTTCACAGAGAAAGGGGCTTGTATGAGACGCAAGTTACTGTCATTTTTATTGATGGGAACCATGGCTGCGACCGCATTTGCCGGTTGTGGATCTGGAGGAGGCAAGACGTCTGACAGTGGTTCCGGCGACAAGGGAGCCAATACATCAGCTGAGGATGCCCACACCCTGTCTGTTTATGCCTGGGATGCCAACTTCAATATTCCTGCCCTCAAGGCCGCAGAGAAGGCTTATCAGAAGAAGGATAAGGATTTTAAACTGAATGTGATTGAACAGACTCAGTCCAGTGATAATGAGCAGGCTGTCACCCTGGCGGCTTCTTCCAAGAAGTATGACGCGCTTCCGGATATTATGCTCTTCCAGGATCACTCCATTGAGAATTTCGTCAATTCCTATCCGGATGCCTGGCAGGATGTGAATGATGCCAAGATCAACTGGAATGATTTCAGTCAGGAGAAGCTGAGCTTCTCTACCATCAAAGACAAACATTATGGAGTTCCCGTCGACAATGGAACGGTCATTTCCGCCTACCGTGTTGATCTGCTCCAGCAGTGCGGATACACCATCAAGGATCTGACTGGAATTTCCTGGGATCGCTTCATTGAGATTGGAGAGGATGTCTACAACAAGACCGGCAAGTATCTCTTCTCCCAGAATGCGGATGGCAATGATCTTCCCTACATGATGATGCAGGCAGAGGGACAGTCCAGGTTCAAGGACGGCAAGCCCAACTTTGTTAACAATGAGACTTTGATCAAGGTTATGGAGACCATCAAGAAGATGCAGGATCATCATGTTCTGTATCTGGCAAATAACTGGACAGATTATACGGATCAGACCATCAAGGGCGATATGGTGGCCGGTGTGATTAACGGCAACTGGATTATTCCCACCATTGAACAGGTGAAGGATAATTCCGGCAAGTGGGAGATTACTACTATGCCGACTTTGGCCGGCGGCAAGGATGGCTATGCGGCCAATGGCGGTTCATCTCTCTATATCACAGCTAACTGCAAGAAGCCGGATCTGGCCAAGGATTTCCTTGCTTACACCTTTGGTGGAGGAGAGGGCTCACAGGAGACCTATGACGGAGCTCTGAAGGATGGCGGTGTGATCACTACCTGTATTTCCGCAGGCAAGTCAAGCGCTTATAATGACGGCGTCGCTTATTTCAATAACCAGCCGATTTATTCCACCATTGTGGGGATGGGAGCTAAGGTTCCGGTTGTTGAACAATCCAGGTATGAGTATGAGGCGCGGACACAGATCGGCACCGCAATTCAGCAGGTCAGCCAGGGGACAGATATTAAGGAGGCCTTAAAGACCGCGGAAGATCAGGTGAACTTCACGATGCAGGGTGGCGCCAAGTAACTTTCACGCAGGATAGAAGAGGGGCTGTGAAAAAACAAAAGACATCGATCATATCTCGCAGTCATATTGGAACGAAGGCGCGTATATGGTGGTTGATCTCAGTTTTTTCACGGCCCCCTTTTTGCTCATGACAATCGGATACTTGCAGAAGGAAGCCTCATCCGAGTACTTCATACAGAGAGGATGGATTTGACTATGAGAAGCAGAAGTGTTGAGAGAAAGCAGGGCAGAGCCGGATGGTGGTTTTTGACACCGGCGACAATCCTGATTTTTATCATGAGTTTTTACCCTATGGTGCAGGCCCTGATCACGTCATTTCGAACCGGTTCCAGTTCCAACATGACCTGGGCGAATCCGCTGACCGTCAATTACAGCAGGATGTTCCAGGACAAGATCTTCATGACAGCGATGGGAAACACCTTCCTCTACCTGATCATCCAGGTCCCC
>NZ_JAQT01000028.1:0-1405 GCF_000524295.1 Shuttleworthella sp. MSX8B | reverse complement strand
TTCTGCACGGTTCCCACGCTGCTTGTCTTCTTCGTATTGCAGAGACAGTTTGCCGAGGGAATTACCGGGGCGGTCAAGTGATGGCCGGCACAGAAACCAATCAGATGATGTCAGTCAAAAGATGTTAATCGGAAGATGTCAATCATAGGATGTCAATCTTCCGAAGATCAGAAGATGAAAGCGTCTTCAGAAGATAAGAACGTCTACAGAAGATCAGGAGACAAGAACGAGGAGACTTATGAAGGAGTTTGACTACAATATCGTGGCTGATCCCGGGATCTTCCAGCAGAACCGCCTGGAAGCGCATTCGGATCACCGCTTCTACGCCAGCAAAGAGGAGATGGAGCGTGACCGTTCTTCCTTTTGCTATTCATTAAATGGAGATTGGAATTTCGCCTTTGCCCCCAACTGGGCGGCGGCGGATAAGGACTTCTTCCGAACAGAGGAAGACTGCCATGCCTGGAAGACCATCCCGGTACCGGCCCATATTCAGATGGAAGGGTACGGAGTTCCCCAGTACTGTAATACCCAGTACCCATGGGACGGCAAAGAGGAGCTGATGCCGGGACAGATTCCCTCCATTGATAATCCGGTGGCCTCTTATGTCAAGTACTTTACCCTGCCCAAGGACTGGCTTTCCCTTTCGTCTGAGAGGCCAGCGGGCGATCGCAAAGAGGGGGAGACGCTGCGGGAGGATGCGGCATCTGTAGGGAATCCGGCACTTGTGAAGAATCCTGTCTACATCAGCTTTCAGGGGGTGGAATCCGCCCTCGCTCTCTGGTGTAACGGGCATTATGTAGGTTATTCGGAGGATTCCTTCACTCCCTCTGAATTCGACCTGACTCCCTATCTTCTGGCTGGGGAGAATAAGCTGGCTGTCGCGGTCTTCCGCTTCTCTGCAGGATCCTGGTACGAGGATCAGGACTTCTTTCGCTTTTCCGGCATTTTCCGGGAGGTATTTCTCTATACGGTTCCCAGGCTCCATCTCAGAGATCTCAAACTGACCAGCAGTCTTACGGACGATTTTGCCACCGGCAGTCTGAACGTGGAAATGAAGCTGCAGGGGGCTTGTCCGGGAGCTGTCGCAGAGCTTGTATTGATGGATCAAGAGCGGAAGGTCTGCGGGGAGCTAAAAGTCAGCGAATGTGCCGGAGCCGGAAGCGACTGCGCGAGGGCAGACAGGGCAAGTGGACGGAGTGGCCCACTGTCGTTATGACAGACAACAGGGCGCAGACCATGCCCATGTTAATTGCCAGTCTGGCCAGCGGGTACACGGTGGACTACGGGCTTCTAATGATTGGGGTTCTTTTCTGCACGGTTCCCACGCTGCTTGTCTTCTTCGTATTGCAGAGACAGTTTGCCGAGGGAATTACCGGGGCGGTCAAGTGATGGCCGGCACAGAAAC
>NZ_JAQT01000027.1:0-90605 GCF_000524295.1 Shuttleworthella sp. MSX8B | reverse complement strand
AAAACAGGCACTTGATGATGCTCGAACAGAAGCCGATAAGATTCTGGACGGGTTTGATGAGGATATGACACGTCTTCAAAAGCAGATTGATGGTTTAACAAGAGCAAATGAGGCTTTACAGTTTGAAAACCAGGGTTTAAAGGCAAAGTGGGATTCATCCGACGCAGTCCCCATTTTATATATGGGCGATGAGTATGAATTTTACCAGGGTGAGATAAAAGATATAATCTTATCCGTTCTTTCGGATTCTCTATCAGACATACCACCAAAATCGAGAAGAATGGATATTGTTAAGGACATAATAGGGGCAAATGATTATCAAAAGTTAAGTGTTGCAAAAGCAGAGGAGATAAAGCGTTTACTGAAGAACTACGATGGTATGTCTGGTAGATTACGGCAGGCGTTAAAAGATCTTGGCTTCGAAATTACAGAAGAGGGCAAGCATTACAAGATTACATATTTTGGAGACGGAAGATATCATACAGTCTTTGCTAAAACACCAAGCGATGGAAGATCAGGTAAGAATAATGCACAGGCTGTTATCCGAATGTTCTTTTAAGGGTTAGATGGTTCTATGCATGAACAAACACTAATAAGAAAATTAAAGAGTGACTTGCACTGTGCATCGATATCATATGCATACCCCCCCCCCGTAGAAAATGAACTCTGTCTGACAGCTCTCGAAAAAAGTAATGCGATTAACCTGTTGTGGAATGGGCGGCTTTGAAATAGTATGGAACAGAAATGAGAGGGAGCAATACTATGTTAGATAAGAACTTTTTACAAAAGGTTCTGCGCATTTCCATACCTGTAGCCTTACAATCCATGCTGCAATCTTCTTTTTCCATGATTGATCAGATTATGGTCGGTCAGCTGGGGGATAAAAGTGTTGCTGCGGTTGAAATTGCCGGAAAGCCAGGCTTTATTTATGCGTTTGTCATAGGGGCAATCAGTACGATCACGGGAATCATGATCTCGCAGTATATTGGCAGTCATAACAGAGAAGCAGAGGAAAAAAGCATCTGCGTTAACTTTTTGGTTGTCCTGATACTTGGTTTGACTTTTTTGTCTGTTTTTAGCCTCTTTAAGAATCCGTTTACGGGAATGTTTACGACAGAAGCGCAGGTAATCACAGAAGGTAGTAAATATCTGGGGATTATCTGCTGGACATACATTCCGCTGGGCATCTGTATTATTTTAGGGACGGCTCTTCGATGTCGGGATAAGTCAATCTGGCCACTTTATATCGGCGCTTTCACTGCTCTGCTCAATACTGCTTTAAATTTCTGTTTTATATTCGGGAATTTTGGTGCGCCGCGTCTTGGAATAGCTGGCGCCGCTTACGCAAGTGTCATTTCCCAGGTGGCCGGCGCGCTGATTTCCATCCTGTGTTTTTACAGCTTATATGGACGAATCCATATTTCAATAAAACTTGGGAAGGAGGGATATTCGCAGTACTTTATGATGCTGCTGCCCATTGTTTTAAATGAATTCTTATGGACAGTGGGACAAAGCGTTAACACATACGTTTATGGGCACATGGGGACGGAGGAACTTGCGGGGATGTCATTAACGGGCGCTATTCAGGGATTATTCATGGGAGCGCTGAGCGGTCTGTCGCAGGCTGCCGGGATTCTGATCGGCAAAAGACTAGGATGCAACGAGTATGATGAGGCTTATGAGGAATCCAAAAAGTTATGTGGTCTGGGACTGGCAGGATCGCTGATTTTTTCGCTGCTGTTGATTCTGACAAAAAATCCATATGTTCAGCTGTTTAGGGTATCAGAGGATGTTCGCATGATTGGCGCGAATGTCCTGGTGGTCTTTGCGATTTTAATGCCTGTAAAGGTTCAAAACATGATACTTGGGGGAGGCGTTATCAGGAGCGGAGGAAAGACAAAGTATATCATGATGATTGATATGATGGGGACCTGGTTGATCGGCGTACCGCTGGCACTGCTTACAGGATTATATTTCAGACTTCCGATCGTCTGGGTCTACTTCATCTTATCACAGGAAGAGCTGGTCCGGCTTATAGTATCCGTTTTTATGTTCAGAAGCAGAAAATGGATGCATACACTTCGGTGAAATTGACAAGAGCAGTGGTAGAGAAAACGGAGGACTTGCGGTGAAAGATTTTGAGATTTTTGAAGAGGCTTGCAGTTATTTATCTCAGGTGATCCAGGAATTCAAGGAGACCATATCAGCTAAGATAGCTGCACTGGAAAATGCCGACTGGTTCTATGATAAGGGAAGAACAAGAACATGCCGACCCGATGAAAACGGCATGAAAAAACGCTGTAAAGCGGGGGTAAGTTATTCAGTCAAGGTTGAATTGAGAGCAGAGGATGCAGAGAGCATCTGGCAGGAGTTCCATACCTTTTTTAAGGATACAGCGATTGGAGATACCCAGCGGGTTTCAGCAAATGAGGAAATCGGTCGATATGCATTCATAGCGGAAAACGCCAAGGGAGACCGTATTGACTGTACGATCTATCTGCCCGGTGAATGGAATATCCCACAGATTTCACTCTTGCTGTTTGTTGCACCCAGGTATAGAGGGGAAGATATCTCTGTTTATTAAGCAAAAGTGCTTTGCTGTTGCAAAGATATTCGGCCCTCTGCTCTTTGGAAGAGGCTGGTGCGGATATGCCTTTTGGACAGCGATGGTACTGGATTTCTTGCCTTACAAACTTTCGACAAAGCCGAGAAAAAGGATTGGCTGGATCAGGTACAAAAGGAGGAGGCGATTGACTTTGCTTGAGGCTAGCGTTACTATAAGCAAGTCCGTTCGGATGGTTTGTAGGCGTAGCGTAGCTGGATAACGCATCGGACTCCGACTCCGAAGATCGCTGGTTCGAATCCAGTCGTCTACATTGCTCCTGTAAGACAGGAAATAGTTCAAGGAATATGAGACCGGTTGCCCTGTGTCCGTCTGCTTTTGATCAGCGGCGGCATGGGCGGCCGGTCGAATTTGTTTTAGAGCTTTGCCCCGGTGAACGATGCGGATTTGCCCCGGTAGTCGATGGAATCTGTTAGAATAGGGGATGTAGTTTTTAAGCTTCATTTGGGAGAGACTTATGGGGATTTTCTCACCTGAGGGAAAACTGATGACTTCCCTCAACCGCTATGTCGATGTCTTTTTTCTGAATCTCTTGGCTCTGGCGGTCAGCCTGCCCATTATTACGGCCGGGGCTGCCATTACGGCCAAGTACTATGTGTCCATGAAGCTGGTTCAGGGGCACGACGTGAAGTTGATCCGGGGCTTTTTTCACTCCTTTAAGGAGAATTTCAAGCAGGCGACCATGATCTGGATCCCGAGCCTGGCCCTCTTTGCCCTTCTGACCTTTGACTTTTTCGCCGCAGGCCGCCTTTTGACGGGATTGCCCATGCGGGGTCTGCAGGCATTCAGCCTTCTGATGGCTTTTTTCCTCTTTGGCTGTCTGCTCTTTGGTTTTCCCATGCTGGCTCGCTTTGAGCTGACCAACCGCAATTGGATCAAAAATTCCTTTGCTCTGATGGGACTTCACTTTATCACCGCCTTTCTGGGCTTGATTCTCTTTGTCGCTCCCTTTCTTTTAGCCTATTTCCTCCCGCAATTTGCCGTGGTGGCCATGCTGATTCCGTCCCTTTTGACGCTTTTTGTCGCGGACCGCTGTGTGGTCTTCTTTCAGCCGCTGATGCCGGAGGGCTATGTCGATCCCGCGGCTCCCATTTTGGATGAATTTCCGGATGAGGACGCCAGCTTCGCTCATATGAGAGAGGAGGCGGAGATGCGCTGGCCCCCTGTGTCGGGCGTCGGCAAGGTCTATCGGGAGAAGAAACCGGCGGAATCTGATGCTGACAGGGATCAGGGCTTGGCTCGGGCGAGCGCCGGGGACGGGCGGGCGACACAGACTGCGCAAGGGCCGTCACGAGATCAGGACTTGGTCCGGGCGAGCGCCGAGGATGAGGCTGACCTGGCCAGGGCTCTGGACAGTTCCGAGGCCAGGAGGATTGCCGAAAAGGAGCGCATGTGGGCAGATCCGCATGACTTCCTCTCGTCCGGGAGATGACGGAGAACTGTCAGGAGAAAGAGATAGAGAAATGACATCAGAAGAAAAGAGACCCGGAGTAAAAGACCGGATCCCGGGGCAAGCGGATCCGGCTTCGGGTCAGCGCCTGAATAAGTTTCTGACAAATGCCGGGGTCTGCTCCAGGCGGGAGGCGGACCGTCGGATTCGCGCGGGCCAGGTCACGATCGATGGTCAGACGGCAGAGCTGGGACAGAGGGTTCTTCCGGGACAGAGGGTTGCGGTCAATGGAAGAATCATTGAGGGAAAAGAGGAGGAAATCATCCTCCTCTTTCATAAACCGAGGGGAATTGTCTGTACGGCAGAAAAGCGGGAAAAGAATAACATTGTCGATTTTATCGGATATTCCAGCCGCGTCTATCCGGTTGGCCGCCTGGATAAGGAGTCCCGGGGTCTGATTCTCATGACCAATCAAGGGGATATTGTCAATCGCATGATGAGGGCGGCCAATCGGCACGAGAAAGAGTATCAGGTGACAGTAAATCGCAGTATCAGCGAGACCTTTGTCAGGCGGATGAGAGCCGGGATCTACTTAAAGGAACTGGGGGAGACGACTCGTCCCTGTCAGATCCATCAGACCGGCGATCGGACATTCACTATAATTCTGACCCAGGGACTCAACCGTCAGATCCGCCGCATGTGCCATACCCTGGGTTATGAGGTCACAGACCTGCTGAGGGTTCGGATTATGAATCTGCGCCTGGATGGGATTCCGGAGGGAGAGTACCGGAGGATTGGCCGGAGGGAACGAGAGGAACTGAATCGACTTTTAGCCGCTTCTCCATCGATCAGCCGCTACGTCAGATCCTGATGATCTCTTCAATCATAGACCGGGGGAATAGACAGGAATCCAGGGGCGAGACAGAAAAGCAGAGGAGAGACATCCATGACCTTTGAGACTTACCAGGAGCTAATCGATCAGATCAACTATCATATGGATCTCTATTACAATCAGGATAAAACGGAGATCTCAGACTACGAGTACGACCGGCTGATGCAGCAGCTGAAGGCGGCGGAGGCCGAGCATCCCGATTGGGTCAGGCCGGATTCACCCAGCCAGAAGATCGGAGGGACGACGAAGCGGGAGGCAGGTGTCAAGGTAGAGCACAATGTGCCTATGCTCTCCATTGAGGATGTCTTTGATTTTCAATCGGTGATCGACTGGGTCAAAAAGGTGCAGGAGATGCATCCAGACGCGATATTCTCCGTAGAGCAGAAGATAGACGGACTCTCCATGACTCTTCGCTACAGAAAGGGCAGACTGGAGCTGGCTGAGACCCGCGGAGACGGTCATATCGGAGAAGACGTCACGCAGAATGCCAGGGCAATCCCCCAGGTGCCGGACAAGCTTCCGATCACGGATCCCTATCTGGAGCTGCGGGGGGAGGTCTATATGACCAGGGACAGGTTCGAGGCCTATAATGCCAGACAGGAGAAGGATGAAAAGCCCCTTGCGGCCAATCCAAGGAATCTTGCGGCTGGGACACTTCGCCAGCTGGATCCCGGGATTACCGCCAAGCGGGGCCTGGCTCTCTTTATCTTCAATGTCCAGGACGGTGAGCCCCATTTCATGAGGAGTCAGCTGGACAACCTGGATCGCCTTTCGGCCATGGGGCTTCCCGTGACCTATCACAAGAGGGCGGACAATGCCAAAGAAGTCATCGCCGCCATCGAGGAGATCGGGAAGATGCGCGATCAGTTGGGCTATGACATCGACGGAGCGGTTGTCAAAATTGACCAGATTGCCTACCGAAAGGATTTTCCGGCCGGGGCCAAATACTCCGCGGGACACATCGCCTATAAGTATCCCCCGGAGGAGAGAGTGGTAGAGATGGACCAGATCCTGGTCGATGTGGGGAGAACGGGGAAGCTGACCTTTACGGGACAATTTCATGACGTAAAGACGGGCGGACCCGCTCGACTCTGCGGAACATCCGTCTCCAGGGCGACTCTGCACAATCAGGACTATATCCGACAGATGAAAATCGGGATTGGCGGCCATTACAAGCTCTTTAAGTCCGGAGAGATCATTCCGAAGCTGAACGGCTGTGTGAAGGAGCCAAAAGCTGTCTTTAAGGCTCCTCAGTTCTGCCCTGTCTGCGGAGAGGAGCTGGAGCAGGAAGAGGGAACGGCGGATATTCGCTGTGTCAATCCCTCCTGTCCGGCTCAGATTTCACGGACCATCGCGTATTTCGCGGGAAGATCCTGCATGGATATCGCCGGCCTGGGACAAACGCTGGTTGACGCCCTATGCCAGGAGAAGATCACGGGAAGCGAGACTTTCTACCTGACCTCCTATGTGGATATCTATCGCCTGAGAGAGCACAGGGACAGCCTGATCAGCCGGGGAATCCTGGGAAAAGAGAAGAATACGGATAAGATCCTGGCAGCCATTGAGGACTCCAAATCCCAGAATCCGACCCGCCTTTTGGCAGGCCTCGGGATCCGTAATGTCGGCCTTTCGACCGCCGCGGCTTTAATGGCCGTCTATCCTGATTTGATGGATCTGATGCACGCCGGATTTGAAGATCTGCAGGGGATTCCCGATATCGGAGAGAAGACCGCGGCGGATATTGTGCATTTTTTCGCTCACGAAGATAAGCAGCGGATGATGGCTGACTTCAGAGATTTAGGGCTGACCATGCGAATGCCGGAGGAGGAGAAAACAGAGGCTCTGGCGGGTCTGACCATTGTTGTCACAGGAAAGCTTCCAGGCATGGAAAGATCGGAAGCCAAGGCTTTAATTGAGAAGAACGGGGGCAAGTGTACCGGCTCCGTCTCAGGGAAAACAGACTATTTGCTCGCGGGTGAGGCCGCGGGATCCAAGCTGGACAAGGCCAAAAGCCTGGGGATTCCTGTGATTGACGAGGAGGGGCTCAAGGCCCTCATCGAGGGGAAATTCAAGAGAGAATAAATCCTCCGGTTATATAAGAGAGCGCTAACGAAAGGATTCATCTATGCCCATTCGCACACAGAATGATCTCCCCGCCAAGAGGCGGCTGGAGCGTGAGAATATTTTCGTGGTCGATGAGGACCGGGCCCTGCACCAGGATATCCGTCCCATTGAGATCTGTATTCTGAACCTGATGCCGCTCAAGGAGGATACGGAACTGGATATTCTGCGCAGTATGTCCAATACTCCCCTGCAGGTCAACGTGACCTTTTTGACAACGGCCAGCCACAGGGCCAGCCATGTCTCCAGGTCCCATTTAAATAACTTTTACCTGCATTTTGACGACATCAAAGAAGAGAATTTCGACGGCTTTCTCATCACCGGAGCGCCTGTGGAGATGAAGGCCTTTGAGGATGTGGATTACTGGAAAGAGCTCTGTACGATTATGGAGTGGACCAAGACACATGTGACATCCACCCTTCATGTCTGCTGGGGTGCCCAGGCCGGAGCCTACTATCACTACGGGATCAAAAAGTACGAACTGTCCGAGAAGCTGTCCGGCGTCTATCCCCAGCGCGTAGAAAACCGCAAGATCCCGCTGGTTCGAGGATTTGACGATTTCTTCATGGCTCCGGTATCCCGCTGGACGGAGTGTCATTCTGATGAGATCCGCGCCTGTAAGGATCTGGTGGTTGTGTCTGATTCTCCGGAGGCCGGTATCCTGCTCTGCATGACCAATGACGGCAAGCAGATTTTCGACTTCGGTCATTTGGAGTATGACCGCATGACGCTGGACAGGGAGTATAAGCGGGATCTCAAAAAGGGGATGCGTCCGCAGATCCCCGTCAACTACTATCCGGCTGACGACCCGACCAAACGACCGCTTCTGCAGTGGCGCAGTCATGCCAATGCCCTCTATAGCAACTGGCTCAACTATTATGTCTATCAGATGACTCCCTATGATTTCATTGACGCCAACCGGGTCATCGTCCAGACATCGCAGGCACTTACAGACCTGATCAAGGAGGAATGAGAGCATGTCACTTTGCATGGTAATCGGCGGCGCCGGAAGCGGGAAATCAACCTACCTGTTCGATCAAATTCTGCGCCGGGCCAAAGAAGAGCCTAAGCGCCACTTTATTGTGATTGTGCCGGAGCAGTTTACCATGTCGACACAGAGGGAGCTGGTCGCCAGATCCTCTCAAAAGATCATCATGAATGTGGATGTCCTCTCCTTTAACCGTCTGGCTTACCGGGTCTTTGAAGAGACGGGAACCAAGCTTGACGATGTGCTTGAGGACACGGGAAAGAACCTGCTTTTGCGCAGGGTGGCCCAGGAGCATGAAAAGGAACTGACTGTTCTGAGGGGAAATGTTCGAAGGCCCGGTTATATTGACGAGATCAAATCTCTGCTGACCGAAATGGCCCAGTACGGGATCGGTCCAAAAGAGTTCGCGGATCTGGCGGAACTGGCAGATATGGGAAGCTCCTTTCGCAGGAAAGCGGAGGATTTGTCCGTGATTTACCGGGCCTTTCGAGAGGCGATCGAGGGCCGCTATATCACGGCGGAGGAGGTGCTGGAACGCCTGGCGCAGCTGATGGATCAGTCAGCTTTGATCAAGGATGCTGTGATTGCCATTGACGGCTTTACCGGCTTTACTCCGATCCAGAAGCAGGTCCTGGCACAGATGATGCGGCTGGCCTCTTCGATTTATGTGACCTTGACCATGGATCCCGGAGAACGGATTACGGGTTCTCACCTGGACTATGAACTCTTTGCCATGACCAAGGAGATGGGAGAGGGCTTAGTGCGCCTGGCGGGGGAAAACCGCTGTCTCATTGAGGAGCCGGTCTGTCTGACAGGAAATCCGCGTTTTGCCTCCGCCCCCATGCTGGCTCATCTGGAGGCCAATTTATTTCGTCCAAAGAGCAGACCTTACGGGAAAGAGCTGCCGGGATTAGACGGGAAAGAGACTGCGGGTTGTTCGCAGGCAGACACAAAAGAGACTGCGAGCTGCGCACAGTCAGATGCAAAAGAGAATGCGAGCCGCGCGCAAGGGGAGTCAGATCCGAAAATGAGGCAGATTCGCCTGGGGCGCGCGGCCAGCTTTCGGGATGAGCTGGCATTTGCGGGAGAGGAGATCAGGAAAAAGATTCGTGATCAGGGCGGTCGCTATCGAGACTTCGCCATTGTCTGCGCGAATCTGTCCGATTACGCGGATTATGCCGGGCAGATCTTCGATAAGATGGATTTGCCCTACTACCTGGACCAGGAGCAGGACATACTCTTTCATCCCCTGGTGGAATTTATTCTGTCCTCTCTGTCTCTTCTCACGGAGGATTTCAGCGAGGAGAGCCTGATGCAGCAGCTGCGCAGCGGCCTGGCAGGAATCGATCTGTCTGACGCAGACCTGCTGGAACGTTATATTCACGCCAGGCGTATCCGCGGCTTTGCCCGTTACCGTCGTCCCTTTAGCGGCAGAGTCAGGAATTTCAGCCAGGAGCAGATGCTTCGCGTCGAGCAGCTGCGCAAGGGCATTGTCGCGGACATCAGTGATTTTCGTCAGTCCATGTGCGCGGGAAATGCTGTGACCAGGGATCGGGCTCTCGCAATTTATGCCTATCTGCAGGCGCATGAGGTGGAGGAAAAACTGGAGGCCAGGGCAAATGCCTGCCGCGCCGAAGGCGATGAAATAGCTGCCTCAATTCACAGCAGAGTCTTTGGACTGGTAATGGAGACCTTGGAGAAGATGTCTGATCTTCTGGGAGAGGAGAAGATGTCTCTCAGCGATTTCGCCCAGCTCCTGGAGGCGGGACTCAGGGCCATTTCCGTGGGAACCGTTCCTCCCAGCTTCGATTCCGTTGTGATCGGGGATCTGGAGCGAACCCGTCTGGAGCACATCAAGACCCTCTATGTCCTGGGGGCTTCTGACGCCGCAATTCCCAGGTCGGCTGAATCAAGCGGCCTTTTCTCTCAGGCGGAGAGGGAGAAGCTCAGGGAAAAGCAGATTGATCTGGCGCCCGGTGACCGGGAGCGGGCATTTATGCAGAGATTCTACCTCTACCTGGCTCTGACCAAGCCCTCTGAGCAGCTGGTCGTCAGCTATGCTCGCTTAAGCAGCGACGGCAGCGCCCTGCGGGAGTCCTATCTCATCGGGCTGATCTGCAGGCTCTTTCCGGGGCTTGGGGTGGAGAATTTAGAGGGGAGAGCTGATCTGCAGCGGCTGGTGACAGCTCCGGCGGCTCTGGACTATCTGCCGGATGCCCTTCGCAGCCTGTCTGAGAAAGAGGCCTCGCGGGAGGAGGGACAACTGGCCTGCGCAATCTATGAGGTGCTGAAAGAGGACAAAAATTTCACTGACAGGGCAGAGGAGCTCTTTGAGACCGCTTTCTCTGAGCAGAGACAGGACAGGCTCTCTGAGCGCCTGATCAAGCGTGTGAGCGGGGATCTGATTCAGGGCTCCGTCAGTCGCCTGGAGCAGTTTTGCAGGTGCGCCTACGCGTACTATCTGCGCTATGGTCTCCTCCTGCAGGAGGAGGAGGAGCCGGAGATTGATTTTTTGGATATGGGAAACCTCCATCATCAGACCCTTGAGTTCTTCTCCAAGCGCATGAAGGAGAGGAAGCTGTCCTGGAAGGAGATCTCGGATTCTGACGCGGAGGCGCTTTTAGAGGAGGCCTTTCGAAATGCCGTAGGGCAGATGGAGAGGGCTGAGCTTTTAGAGAACAGGCGGCAGGCGCAGGTGATCCGGCGGATGAAATCTGTCCTGCGCTGCAGCATTTGGGCACTGAGAGAGCAGGTGACACGCGGTGACTTTGTGCCGGAGGAATTTGAGATGTCCTTCGGTCCAAGGGACCAGCTGTCTTCTATGCGCTTTCAGCTGGGAGAAAGAGAGAAGCTGCAGCTTAGCGGCAAGATTGACCGGGTAGACTGCATGCGGACGCCGGAGGGGATCTATGTCAAGGTAATGGATTATAAGTCCGGCAATCAGAAGCTGGATCTGACCCGCCTCTACCATGGCCTGCAGATCCAGCTGGTGCTCTACATGTCGGCGGCCCTGGAGAAACTGGGGAGGGGGGAAAAGAAAGCCCATCCGGCCGGTCTTTTCTATTTCCACATTGACGAGCCCTGGGTCAAGAGCAGGGAGGGAGCGGGCCCGGAGGAGATCCAAGAAGACATCCTTGACGAGCTCAAGCTTCGCGGGATCTACAACCGGGAGGATCTGGTCGTTAACGCGCTCGATGAAAAGCTGGCCGCAGAGGGGGCGGGAGCTTCCCATGTGATCAGCGCCAGGCGAAATAAGGACGGTAAGCTGTCAGTCGGTGAGGATGCCTTGTCAGAAGAAGATATCAGACTGCTGGGCAGCTTCGTTCACGATAAAATCGAACAGATCGGCCGCGATATCTTAGAGGGAAAAATTGAGAAAAATCCCTATAAACTGGGTAAGGAGAATGGATGTCAGTACTGCGCGTTCAGGGCCGTCTGTGGGTTTGAGGACGGTTTGAAGGGCATGCGCTTTCATCGCATGGCCGATTACAAGGGCAGTCAGGCTCTGGACTTGATTCGGGAAGAGACAAAAAAAGAGCCGGGGAATGAGACAGAGAAAGAGCTTCCGGGATTGGATGAAGCCGCTAAAGACCGGTCTTAGCAGAGAACCGGAAGTAAGAGGAGAAGGCAATGTCTGAGACAAAGTGGACGCCGGAGCAGCGCCAGGTTATTCGCGCCAGAGACAGGGATCTTCTGGTCTCTGCCGCCGCGGGAAGCGGGAAGACTGCGGTTTTAGTGGAGCGCATCATCCGTATGCTGACGGACCCGGATGCCCCTCTGGACGTGGATCAGCTTCTGGTTGTGACCTTCACCAGGGCGGCGGCACATGAGATGAAGGAGAAGATTCGCCGGGCCATCCAGGAGGCCGTGAATGAGGCCAGAAGTCAGCTTGATCCGACCGACAGGCAGAAGGCCCTTTTGTCCCATCTACAGAGGCAGCTCACCCTGGTTCACTCCGCGCAGATTACGACTATCGACTCCTTCTGCGCCTATGTGGTTCGCAATCACTTTAACGAGATCGATCTGGAGCCGGATTTTCGCATTGCGGAGGAGGGGGAGATCCGTCTGATAGCCCAGGAGGTCATGGATCAACTCATGGATGAGCACTATGAGATGGAAGATCAGGCCTTTATCGATCTGGTTGACCTCTATGCCAGACGGGGCAAAGATGACGCGCTTGCGGATATGCTTATGTCCATCTACGGGACCGCGAACGCGGACCCCTGGCCCATGGAATGGCTGGATCGCTGCTCTGACACTTACCGGGTCAAAAGCCCCGAGGATATGCTGCGGATGCCCTGGGTACAGGGGCTGACAAATAGAATTAAGAGTCAGGCAGAAGCCTGTGAGGATCTTCTAGAGGAGGCCATGCAATTGAGCCGTCTTCCCGGGGGCCCCCATTATCAGGAGGCAATCGAAGCGGATCTGGCCTATTGCGAGAGCATTCGCGAAGCCGAGGATTTCAGCCGGATTGCCCTGATCCTGTCCGGGATCCAGTGGAAGAAACTGTCAGGCAAGCGAAAGGGGGTAGATGAGGAACTCAAGGCAAGGGCGAAGGACCTGCGCGATCAGTCCAAAAAGGTATTCGAGCAGCTCCGTAAGGATTACAGTGGGGACCCCGCGGCGGAGTTTGACAAGCTCTCCGCTATGGCGCCCTATCTGAAGACCTTGCTGGATCTGACGAAAGAGTATGCGGTCTCTTTCGAAGCATGCAAGAGAAAGAAGAATGTAGTCGACTTCGCTGACCTGGAGCACTATGCGCTGCGCATTCTTCGCGATCCCGCGGATCCTGCCCATCCGATGACAGAGACTGCGGAGAACTTATGCCGCCAGTACGCCGAAGTGATGATCGATGAATATCAGGACTCCAACAACCTGCAGGAGGCGATTCTCTCCGCTGTTGCGGGGTCGGATCAGGGAGAACATAAGACCTTCATGGTGGGGGATGTCAAACAGAGCATCTACTCCTTCCGTCAGGCCAGGCCCGAACTCTTCAACAGCAAGCTCAAGTCCTATGACAAGCTGACCGCGGAGAGCCAAAAGACAGTCAGATCGCAGCGGATCGATCTGTCCAGGAACTTTCGAAGCAGACAGGAGATCCTGGATTTTGCCAATCACATCTTTTATCGCGTTATGCAGGAGGATCTGGGGGGAGTCGCTTATCATGAGGAGGTGGCACTGCATCTGGGAGCGGACTATCCTGCGACAGCCGAGGATATTTCTGGCAAGGCAGAGGATCCCTATTCGGCGGAGCTTATCCTGTGTGAGCAGGACGTGGAGACCCTGGAGGCTCTTGGCCTGGAGGATAAGGCCGAGCTTGAGGCCAACATGATAGGAGAGCGTATTCAGCGGCTGATGAGGGAGCAGAAGGTGGTCAACGAGGAGGCAGAGGAAGGAGATCAAAATCCCCTTCGCAGACTTCGTTATCAGGATATTGTGATCCTGCTCCGAAGCCCCGGCTCCAACGGACAGGTTTTTGTCGATCGACTGACGCAAATGGGAATTCCAGCCCATATCACCTCCGGCAAGGGATATTTTGATACGGTGGAGGTATCCCGTTTTCTGGCTCTGCTCTCTCTTTTGAACAATCGCCGGGACGACAGGAGTCTGGCGGCGGTGATGCTGTCCCATGTCTTTGGGGAGCCCTTCACGGAAGATCAGCTCTATCTGATTCGGTCCGCCTATCCAAGACTTACGACCGGTCAGGATCGCGGTGACGAGTCCCGGGATATTCAGAATGCCTGTCTCTGGGAGTCTCTTGAGGCCATGGAGAGTTACAGCCGCGGGATTCTTGCGGGGGAGAAGGAGGCTTCGGATCAGCGCCCCGGCCATCTGCTGGAGTTGGATACTTCCCTTCCGCAGAAAGTCCTGGATTTCTGCGATCGCCTGGAGGCGGCGCGGGCCCGTATTCCATATACTCCGATTCATCGTCTGATCGAGGAGCTTTTGGATGAGACGGCTTATCTGAACTATGTGACCGCCCTGCCGGGGGGACAGATCCGACGGGCGAACCTGCTTAAGCTGGTCGACGAGGCTATCCGGTTCGAAGGATCCTCCTATCGGGGACTCTACCGCTTCATGAATTATATTCAGAAGCTGCGCACTTATAACGTCGATATGTCAGCGGCGGAATTGATCGGTGAAGAGGACGACGCGGTTCGGATTACCAGTATCCATAAGAGCAAGGGACTTCAGTATCCGGTTGTCTTTGTCTGCGGCCTGGGACAGAAATTCAACATGCGGGATAGCAGCGGAGACATGTTGATTGAGACGGATCTTGGCATTTCCCTGCGCACAAGAAACGCCGCCAAAAGGACGATGTCAGACAGTCTCTTCCACAGAGCGGTGAGTGATCAACGAAGGGAGAACAGTCTGGCGGAGGAGATGCGGGTACTCTATGTGGCTCTTACCCGGGCCAAAGAGAAGCTGATCCTGAGCGGAAGTCTGTCCCGTCTCAAGGAGAGGCTTGACCAGGAGTGGGAGGCGACCCGCGGCAAGGGGGATGGCTATGTGCTCCCCTATCACAGACGGATGGGAGCGAAAAATTATCTGGACTGGATCCTTCCGTCGTTAGCTTCCTATGGAGAGCTCTATCGGCAGAGCATCCACTGTTACATCCCGGGAGAAGACGGGGCGCTGACATGGGGGCAGGAGCAGGCAGAGTCTCCGGGAAGAGCAGACCGCGACGGCACGCCGGCGAATCACCTGGAGGACTTGAAAGATCTCCCCGGAACAGAGGCTCTGCTGCAGTATTTGCGGAGGGTCTTTGCCTATCGATATCCCTATGCCGCGAGTCAAAATTATAAGAGCAAGTATTCCGTCTCTGAGATCAAGCATGCCTCCATGCAGCTGGGCATGGGAGAGAAAGAGGGGCAGGAGATCTTCCGACCGGTTGATGAGGACAGATATGTTCCCGAATTTGCGAGAGCTGTGACAGAGGAGAGGGGACAGAACAACAAGAAGATTCATCCCGGGGCTCTGCGCGGTACTGCCATGCACCGGGTTATGGAGTGTCTGGATTTCGCGAGGGAGGATTACGCCGACTCACTGGGGGAGCAATTGGATCAAATGAGGGCGGATGGCAGGCTGTCAGAAGAAGAATTGGGACTGGTTCTGCCGGATCGGATTCAGAGCTTCCTAAAGCAGGATATGGCGGACCGCATTCACCGGTCAGCCGTCAAGGGGAGGCTCTATCGGGAACAGCCATTTGTCATGGGATTAAGGCCACAGGAAATCGACAGGCTGATGGGGCGTCAGCCGTCAGCCGCGTCGAAAGAATCAGAAACGGACGCGGCTGCTGTCGGAGAGGATATGATCCTGGTGCAGGGAATCATTGATCTCTTCTTCATCGAGGACGGAAAGATCTTCCTTTTAGACTACAAGACCGATCGGGTGCAAGATGAGAGCGAACTGGTCGGACGATATCAAGCGCAGCTCCTGCTCTACGCGCAGGCTGTCCTGCGCGCTATGTCAAGCGAAGAAAAACCGCTTTGCCTGGGCGGGGTTTGTATGTATTCCTTTGCCCTGGGGCGTCTGGTCTATCTGGATCTCTCAAAAGAGGATCTGGGCGGAAGATAACCGGTCGTACGGAAAAGGCCGGGAGCAGTGCCTGTGTACTTGCGGAATTGTCTGCTGAAGTGGGACTGGGAGTGGAAACCGACTGCTTCACAGATGTCCGCGATGCTGAGCTGCGACAGACGGAGCAGGCGGATGGCGTGTTCCATGCGCACCTTCAGAATATATTCTGTCAGAGACAGTCCAAGCTCCTCCCTGAACCTGCGGGACAGGTGGGAGCTGCTGTATCCGACCCTGGAGGAGATGAGGTCTGCGGTCAGTTTCTGATCGTAACGAGAGTCTATATAGCTCATACATTGACGGATGGGAGCCGAGAGCACGGAGGCCTGCCGGAGGGCATGTACTCTGTGGACGAAATCATCGATCATATGATCGTAGATCCGGTTGAGCTGATCGATATGTGCGGCGTCGGAAATTTCCTGCCGGTAGCAGCTGACGAGATCTGCCGCGGTTCGCGCTGGGAGTCCCCCATCCGCGGCGGCGCGTGAGGCCAGGAGCAGGTGGGAGATCGCCAGATGTCTCCAGAGCAAAATGGAATCATCTGAAGGAGGGGAGAATGGCTGGGATGGATCCGCCAGGGAGGACAGCTTCTCTCTGTAGCCAAGATCTCCCCCGGCAATCAGGGTCATGATGTACTGCTCAATTGTATCTTTGCCGCAGATTGGGATGTTTGAAAATACAAAAGACATGGATGGTCTCCGGGAGTGAGATCTATGGACAGGGATCCGAGGAATAAGATCGAAATGTGAATGTTTTGTGTCATATTATGATAGCAGAAGATCAGAAGTCTGTAAAAGAGATCATTTACCTGTATAGAAATATGCGGTGCAGACGGTACAAGTACAGGTTCATGCGATGTAGGCCGTATCGTACAGGTTTATTGAGGTGCAGGCTGTGTGGTGCAACTATGCCATCCGTTTCATTCTGATCTTTGCCCCTGCTGATTGCACTGGCCTGAGAGGATGTCCTATAATTATTTCTGCAATGCAGGCGGCAATCAGGTGCGCCGGTCGTTTGAACGAGGAAGAAACCATGAGTATGAACAATTTTGACGATGAGGTTCTGGAGGCTTTTCTGGCTAATCAGCTGCAGCTCTTTCCCGAAGAGGTCGCAACCAGTCCCGAGGAGGCGGATGAGTTTCTGGATGAGGTGTGCGCTCTTGTCGTCGGATCCAGGCAGGAGGCCCTGGAGTATCTGGCGGATAATATGGACGTCAGCGACCCGCAGCTCAGGGACCTGGAAGATATCCCGGAGGTCTTCGCTGTGGGTGACGGGAGGTTTCTTATTGTCGAGGGATGAAGAGGGGACTCTCTGAGAAAGCGATCAGGGGAATTGAGCGAAAAGAGCTGTCCCCTTGGGAAAGCGATGGGAACGGTGAGACAGTGACATCGTG
Source organism: Shuttleworthella sp. MSX8B (assembly GCF_000524295.1). NCBI lineage: Bacteria > Bacillati > Bacillota > Clostridia > Lachnospirales > Lachnospiraceae > Shuttleworthella > Shuttleworthella sp. MSX8B. The sequence goes on along the minus strand of NZ_JAQT01000027.1, from coordinate 73,623 downwards.
ATAGAGTGACAGATAAGCGCGGGAGTTAGAGAACAGGACCAGAATCAGATGTCGAAAAGCAGTCGCAGAAATCGAATCAAACGAAGACTGACAAAGAGAGAACAGATGTCAGAGGCCTTTATCCTGGCGGCGTTTCTGGCATTTTCCGGAGGATTCCAGGATGCGTATACCTACATGCTCAGAGATCACGTCTTCTCTAATGCCGAGACAGGGAATATTGTCCTGATGTTCACGCATTTGATGGGGGGCGAGTTTCGCCTGGCTGCCAGTTATCTGTTCCCAATTCTTGCCTTTGCTCTTGGGGTGTTTTTGGCAGAGCAGGTGCAGCATCGATACAAGTACGCCAGGCGGATCCATTGGAGGCAGGCGATTCTCCTCTTTGAAATAGCAATTCTCTTTGCTGTTGGTTTTATGCCGATCGGCCCCATGAATATCCTGGCCAGTTCCCTGGTGAGCTTTTCCTGCGCCATGCAGGTTCAGTCTTTTCGAAAGGTGGCCGGTCATTCCTATGCCTCTACTATGTGCATTGGAAACCTGAGATCCGGGATCGCGGCCGTCTCTGCCTACATGCAGGATCATAAGGCGCAGCAGATGGAGCAGGCGTCCTATTATTTCGCCGTGATCCTTATTTTTGGAATCGGAGCCGGCGTCGGCGGCAACTGCTCTGTGATTTTGGGCGTGAAGTCGATCTGGATCTGCTGTATTCTTCTGACGGTTGCCCTTGGATTAATGTATTTGGATGCAGATCATGTGGTGGAATAGGAAACGGACAGATGCAAATACCAGGACTTTTGATGTGATTCGCAGTCGGCGAAAGAGCCTCGCGATCGAAATTCAGGGAAATGGAGATATCCTGGTGCGGGCCCCATTGGAGATTTCTGACCGGGGTATTCTGCGCTTTGTCAGAGATCATGAGGACTGGATCGAGAAGAAGCTGCGGGAGCTGAAAAGACGGCAGTCTGACCTTGAGGAATCAGAGCAGGGGCAGGGAGAGAAAAGCGCCTACAGTGAAGAGGAGTTGAGGGAACTGACCAAAAGAGCCAGGAAGATTCTCAGGGAAAAGACGGATCATTATGCCCGTCAGATGGGGGCCGAGGTCAACCGCATCGCGATTCGGAGGCAGAGAAGCCGTTGGGGCTCCTGTTCGTCCAAGGGAAATCTCAACTTTAACTGCCTGCTCATGCTCTGTCCGGATCAGGTACAGGATTATGTCGTTGTCCATGAGCTGGCGCATCGTTTTGAGATGAACCACTCGGCTGCCTTCTGGCAGATCGTGGAGAATTATTGCCCGGATTACCGCGGGAGCAGGGCCTGGCTCAAGGAACAGGGAGGACAATTAATCGCCCGCCTGCCTGAGAAAGAGAGCAGGCGCAGATAAAAAAATACAAGAGAGCCAAATACAGCAGAGCAAATACAGTAGATTCAATGTTTGATTCCCATGCAAAAATCCCCGCGGGACTGTCACTGTGGTCGAGTCAGTCGACCAGTCAGTCCCACGGGGATTTCTAATAAGATATTTTACCTGTCGCTCGAATTTTAAGGTGCATTATGAATGCGGATCCGGGCGTCTTTTGCCTGATTCAACTGCGCTGCAGAGCTGTCAGGCGCTTACTTCGCCAGCGCAAGCATGATCCGGTTGGATCTTGCAATGAAGGCGGTCATCTCCTCCGGGGAGAGGGGATGGTTGGCCAGAACTGCCAGATCGTAGAGCTGATGACAGAAATCCTCTGCCCGATCCGCGTCCGGATGCTTGAAGAGGTAGTCGACCAGTTCATTGCCTACATTGAGAACCAGCGTTTCATTGCTGGGGAACATGCTGGGATCCATACCGGCCATCCCGTACATCTTCATCATATCCTGCATGCGGCGTCCCTCTTCCTCCTGGGTGAGCAGAGAGGAGACAGAGTCATCTTTGAATTTGGCGACGGAGACAGAGAGCTTATCGTTGCCCAGTGCCTTGCGGAAGAGAGCGGTCAGGGCCTCATTTGCCTCTTTTAAGTCCTCATCGGAGACGTCTTCCGTCATAGAATCGGTCAGGCCGGAGTCGATGCGCCGGAACTGGTAGTATTCGTTTCGCTGCTCCAACTGGGTGATGAAGGAGGAGTCGATGGTCGTATTGAGTACGACAGCGTCCATGCCCTGGTCCTTGAACATCTTGATGTACTGGCTCTGCTGCTGCTCATCGGTGACATAGTAGACGGTCTTCTTCTCGGGCTCCTTGGGCGCGTTTTCCTCGGCCTTTGCCTCAGACTTCTTGTCAGAGTCATCTGACCTGTTGGAATCGTCAGACCTGTCGGAATCGTTTGACCCGTCAGAAGAATCCCCTTTTGTATCCTGACCATCCTGGGATTTACTTTCAGAGGAGGTATCCTCTGCAGAATCTGAGGACGCGGAAGTCTCTACTTCGGACTCTTTGGGCTTGACCAGAAGATCGGGAAGGGTGCGGAACTTGCCCTCAATATCCTTAAAGAGAATATAGTCATTCATGCGGTCGCAGAACTTGTTGTCCTTGAGACAGCCATATTTGATGAAGGGGGCGATATCCTCCCAGTATTTCTCATAGTTCTCGCGGTCGGTCTTGCAGAGACCGGACAGCTTGTCCGCCACTTTTTTGGAAATGTAGTCACTGATCTTTCTGACAAATCCGTCATTCTGCAGGGCAGACCGGGAGACATTCAGGGGAAGATCAGGACAGTCAATGACCCCTTTTAAGAGCATGAGATACTCGGGGATGACCTCCTTGATATTGTCGGCGACGAAGACCTGGTTATTGTAGAGCTTGATGGTTCCCTCAATGGACTCATACTCTGAGTTGATCCGGGGGAAATAGAGAATACCCTTGAGGTTGAAGGGGTAATCCATATTGAGATGGATCCAGAAGAGGGGCTCCTTGTAGTCCATGAAGACCTTGCGGTAGAAGTCGCGGTACTCGTCATCGGTACAGTCGGAGGGGGTCTTGGCCCAGAGAGGATTGATGTCATTGAGGGGGACAGGGCGCTTTACGATCTTGCGCTGGTCCTTGGCGGGAGAGACCTCTACGGTTTCCTTACTCCCGTCTTCCTTCTCCTTCTCCTCATACCTGGCATCCTCGTGGATCTCCTCGACAACCTGATCCGTCTCGCGCAGATCCGAAGCGTCAATGGTCTCATATTCCTCGGGGGCATTTACCTTGTTCAGATAGATCTCCGTGGGCATGAAGGAACAGTATTTCTCGATCACCTCGCGAACCTTGTACTCATTGGAGAATTCCAGACAGTCCTCATTCAGATGCAGGGTGATCTTCGTGCCGACCTGATCGTAATCGCCCTCGTCCATCTGATACTGGGTGCCGCCGTCACAGACCCAGTGGACCGCTGTCGCCCCCTCCTGGCAGGAGAGAGAGTCGATTTCCACGGTATCAGCCACCATAAAAGCGGAGTAGAAGCCCAGGCCGAAATGACCGATGATCTGATCCTCAGAGGTCTTGTCCTTATACTTGTTCAGAAAGTCTGTCGCGCCGGAGAAGGCGATCTGGTTGATGTACTTATCTACTTCTTCAGCTGTCATCCCGATGCCGTTGTCCACGAAGGTCAGGGTCTTATCCTCGGGATTTACCGTAACCTGTATTTTGGCCTTGTAATCCAGAGGAAGGGAAACTTCTCCCATGATGTCTAACTTGTGCAGCTTGGAAATGGCGTCGCAGCCGTTGGAAATCAGCTCGCGGATAAAAATATCATGGTCTTCGTAGAGCCATTTCTTGATGACCGGAAAGATGTTCTCAGATGTAATGGAAAGAGATCCTTGTTTACTGCTCATAAATATTATTGCTCCTTGATTATTAAATTTGAGGGGAACGGCCCTGTTCCCGACTACCTTTCCTATTTTAGTTTTCTATTAATTTGATGTCAATAGCACTCGAAAGAAGTGAGTGCTGATTATAACTCAAAAGAAGAGAATGCAATTATAGGTCAGAAGAAGCAAGTGTTGATTACGACCTGGATGACAGATAGAGATAGTGGATTCAGAGTCCTTCCCCATAAGAATCCACCCGGAATTGCCCCGGGAAGGAATGCAGACGGCTAAGTCAGATAGGGAATGTAGACGACTGAGTCAGGAAGGGAATGTAGATGGCTAAGTTAAGAGAGAGGATTGGAGAGGGATAATTTCGGCTCAGAAAAATTTATCCGAGGGCAAGGCTTATCTCTTCGTCAGGTGTTATACTGAGGGGCAAGGATTTGGGGAGAGAGAAGGCGGGAATGGAGACAGGTATGGGCGATCCAATTTTTTTGATTTTGATGCCGGTTCATGATGGGGCAGAGTACATGGAGGGGGCCATTCGGGATCTCTTGGCCCAGACTGAGGACGGATGGAGACTGGTGATCGCGGACCTCTCTTCCAAAGATGGAAGTTTAGAAATTGCCAGGGAATGGAGCAGGAAGCATCCGGATCGGATTGCCTGTCTTTCATCGGAAGAACTGAGACCGAATTCGGATCAGGAAGACAGGCCGAGCTCGAATCCGGAGGAAAGGGAGAACCGACTCTTTGCTGTGGCCAGGAAGCGCTGGGCTGAGATGGGAGCCGAAACTTTTGATGAGATTCAGTCCGAAAAGAGACCAAAGTACTTCCTTTTGCTGGAGCCGATGTATCACTATGACGAAGAGCTTCTGGCCACCCTGCGGGATTCTGCACGCAGGCAGCAGTCAGACCTGATCATCTATGGGATGGAGGAGGACTTTGTCAATGCAAAGGGAGACATCGTTGACTATGACGTCCGAATGGCTGATACCTCCTTTTACTGTGCGCAGAGGACAATAAGCGGCGGCAAAACTGAGGCGGATGACAAGGGGAGGATCGCCGGCCCGAAGAAGATGACGGGCAATGAGACTTCGGAGTTCACTTCAAATCTTGTGGAGGATGAGCAGGCCGGACAGAAAGGCAGGCAGGAAAGAGATTATGAGAGGAGGTTGTCCGATCAGGCCAGGATGGCCTATCGGGTCGGACACCAGGAGGCCGTCTACCGGGGCAGTGAGAACCTGCGCGAGATCAGGCGGGAACTGGAGGAAGAGGGACTTTTGATCACAGCCTCCAACAAGGCCTATCGGATGGATTTCCTCACGGCTGAAGGTCTCTGTCCCTTCCGATATGAGACAGAGGCGGAGATGGATGAGGAGCTGACCTTATCAGGGATTCGGGCCAATGTGAAGCTGTTGGACGCGGTCAGGACCCTGACGGTCCTGGGAGAGGCGCTTGCCATGATCTATTTGGACGCGGGCTTACTGGAACTCTAAGCTTCCTATCATTCGCTGATTTTAGAGTCAGACGCCCTTTGCTGATAAGCACATAGCTTATCCATAAAAAGGAGCCTCCGCGACGGAAATACGGTCGCGGAGGCTCTAATTGAAATGTTTCAGGCCATTTTCTGCTGAGCCGCAAGCTCCGTTTCCAGGTTCTTGTTGGCTGTAGCCAGCATGAGCTTGATGCGGTTGAGCTGGTTAACCTCAGAAGCGCCGGGATCGTAGTCGATGGCGGAGATGTTAGCGTCGGGATGAAGGTGTCGGATCTTCTTGATCACGCCCTTGCCCACAATGTGGTTGGGCAGGCAGCCGAAGGGCTGGATGCAGATGACGTTCTTGCATCCGTCATGGACCAGCTCCAGCATTTCGCCGGTCAGAAACCAGCCCTCGCCGGTCTGATTGCCCAGAGACACGATCTCGGTCGTCCTCGCCGCCGTCTCCTCGATATGGGCCGGTGGAGTAAAGCGGCTGGATTTCTCAAATTCCTGGCGGGCGGTCTTTCTTAGCCACTCGAAGAATTTGATCCCCATATTGGCCAGTCTGGCGGATTTCTGGGAGAAACCGAGATTTTCAGCCTTGAAGTTGGTGTTATAGAAGCAGTAGAGGAGGAAGTCGGTCAGATCGGGAACGACTGCCTCAGCGCTCTCGTGCTCCAGAACAGAAACCAGGTCGTTGTTAGCGACAGGGTGATACTTAACCAGAATCTCACCCACAATGCCGACGCGGGGCTTTCGCATGTCCTCATGGATGGGCAGGGTATCGAAATCATGAATGATATCCCGGCACATCTGCTTGTACTTGCGGTGCGAGAGAATCTTCTTATCCGCGCTGACGAAGTCCTTGACACGGGCGGCCCATTTTTCATGAAGGGCGTCTGCGGACCCTGCCACCAGCTCATAGGGGCGGACCCGGTAGAGACAGCGGAGGAAGATATCGCCGAATTCCAGGGCGTAGAGTCCCCGCTGGATGAGGGAGGGCGTGAAGGAGAAGCCGGGGTTTGGCTCCAGGCCGCTCAGATTGATAGAGATGACAGGGACATTGGGATAGCCGGCCTTGATCAGGGCGCGGCGAATGAATCCAATGTAGTTGGAGGCCCGGCAACCGCCCCCGGTCTGTGAGATCAGGATGGCAGTCTGATCCATGTCATACTTGCCGGACTTGACGGCTGCCATGAACTGGCCAACGACGATCAGCGAGGGGTAGCAGGCGTCATTGTTGACGTATTTGAGGCCGACGTCGACACAGGTTCTCGCGGGCACGTCCGGAAGCACCAGATTGTAACCGGCGGCGTTGAAGGCGGGCATGAGAAGGTCGAAGTGGATGGGACTCATCTGGGGAGCGAGGATGGTGTACTTTTTCTTCATCTCTTTGGTGAAGACCACGCGCTCGTAAGCAGAGGTGTTGACTTCCCGCGTCTCCCTGCGCTCTTCGCGGACGCGGATCGCGGCCAGAAGGGAGCGGAGGCGGATCCGGGCGGCCCCGAGGTTGTTGACCTCATCGATCTTGAGGCAGGTGTAGATCTTGCCGGAGCCGGTTAAGATATCGGCCACCTGATCGGTGGTGACGGCATCCAGGCCGCAGCCGAAGGAGTTGAGCTGGATCAGATCCAGGTTCTCGTGTTTTTTGACGAAGTTGGCGGCGGCGTACATGCGGGTGTGATACATCCACTGGTCCATGACAATGACGGGCCGCTCCTGGTCTAAATGTCCCAGGTGGGAGACAGAATCCTCCGTCAATACGGCGATTCCGTAGGAGGTGATCATATCGGCGATTCCGTGGTTGATCTCAGGATCGACATGGTAGGGACGGCCGGCGAGAACAATGCCCCGCCGCTTGTTTTTCTGAAGATAGTCGAGAACTTCCTCGCCCTTTTTGCGGATATCTTCGCGGGCTCGATCCATTTCCAGCCAGCCGGCGTGGGCGGCGCGGCGGATCTCCTCTTCGGGGATCTCAGGCATTTCTACGGCCAGGTACTTGATCAGCTGATCCGTCATGATCTCCTCGGAGGAGAGGGCGACGAAGGGGTTTAAGAAGCGCATTTTGCCGCTGCTGATCTCGTCGACGTTGTTTTTAATATTCTCCGCGTAGGAGGTGACGATGGGACAGTTGTAATTGTTGTTGGCATCGGGGAACTCATTGCGCTCGTAGGGGACATCGGGATACCAGATGGCGTCGACCCCCTTGTTGATCAGCCACTGGATATGGCCGTGGGTCAGCTTGGCGGGGTAGCACTCGGACTCGGAGGGAATGGACTCAATTCCAAGCTCATAGATCTTGCGGTTAGTCATGGGAGAGACCTGGATGCGGAAGCCCAGCTCGGTCAAAAAGGTGGCCCAGAGAGGATAGTTCTCATACATATTGAGGGCTCTGGGGATACCGATGGTGCCGCGGGTCGCCTCCTCTTTCTTGAGGGGGGCATAGCGGAAGATCCTCTTGAACTTGTAGTCGAAGAGGTTTGGAATGTGGTCCGGATTCTTCTCTAAGCCAAGTCCGCGCTCACAGCGGTTGCCGGTGATGAAGACGCGTCCGTCGTTGAAGAGGTCTTCGGTCAGAATACAGTGGTTGTTGCAGAACTGACAGCGGCGGATATGAGTGGTATAGGTCAGGGCGCGAATCTCATCGATGGAGAGCATGGTCGTGGTTTGATCTTTGCGATAGCGCTCTTTGGCGATGAGAGCGGCGCCGAAGGCGCCCATGATACCGGCGATGTCGGGTCGGGTCGCGTGGACGCCGGAAATGCGCTCAAAGGCGCGGAAAACCGCATCGTTGTAAAAGGTGCCGCCCTGGACAACGACGTGCTGCCCTAAGTCAGAGGCGTCAGAGAGCTTAATGACCTTAAAGAGGGCGTTTTTGATGACGGAGTAAGCGAGACCGGAGGAAATATCCGCTACGGAGGCGCCCTCCTTCTGTGCTTGCTTGACCTTGGAATTCATAAAGACGGTGCAGCGGGTGCCCAGATCAATGGGCTGTCTGGCATAACGGGCCTCTTTGGCGAAATCCTGAATGCTTAAGTTAAGAGATTTTGCGAAGGTCTCCAAGAAGGAGCCGCAGCCGGCGGAACAGGCCTCGTTCAGCTGAACGGAATCAACCATGTTGTCCTTGATCTTGATGCACTTCATGTCCTGGCCGCCGATATCCAGGATGCAGTCAACCTGAGGGTCGAAGTGCTGGGCGGCATAGAAGTGAGCCACGGTCTCTACTTCGCCCTCCTCCAGCTTGAGGGCGGACTTCATTAAGGCCTCTCCATAACCGGTGGAGCAGGCGTGTACAATCCTGGCGTCAGAGGGAAGCTTCTCGTAGATCTCTTCCAGGGACTTGCGGGCGGTCTCCAGGGGATTGCCCTTGTTGTTGGAATAGAAGGAGTAGAGCAGGTCCCCATCCTCAGAGACCAGGGCCAGCTTGGTTGTGGTGGAACCGGAGTCAATGCCCAGATAGGCCCTGCCGTGATACTCTTCTAAGGGGGCCGTGTGAACATGATTATTCCCATGGGCCTTCAGGAAGTCATTGTAGTCGTCCTCACTGTCAAAGAGAGGATCCATGCGGGCGACCTCGATCTCCATCTTGATCTTGTGACTTAATTTCTCTCTGATGGCCGCGAGGTCCATGACAAGATCCTCGTGACAGTTCAGAGCGCTTCCCATGGCGGCGAAGAGGTGAGAGTTATCGGGCATGAGGGCATGCTCCTCGTCCAGCTTTAAGGTGCGAACGAAGGCCTGGCGCAGCTGATCCAGAAAATGCAGGGGGCCGCCCAAAAAGGCGACGTGGCCGCGAATGGGCTTGCCGCAGGCCAGGCCGGAGATGGTCTGGTTGACAACGGCCTGGAAGATCGAGGCCGCCAGATCTTCCCTGGTCGCTCCCTCGTTGATCAGGGGCTGGATGTCAGTCTTGGCAAAGACGCCGCAGCGGGAGGCAATCTGATAGAGAGACTTGTAGTTTTTGGCATAGTCATTGAGGCCGGAGGCGTCTGTCTGGATCAGAGAGGCCATCTGGTCAATAAAGGATCCGGTACCGCCGGCACAGACGCCGTTCATACGCTGTTCGACATTTCCGTTCTCAAAGTAGATGATCTTGGCGTCCTCACCGCCCAGCTCGATTGCGACATCTGTTTTTGGAAGGAAGGTCTGCAGAGAGGTCGCCACAGCGACAACCTCCTGCTCAAAGGGAATGCCCAGGTGCTTGGCCAGGGTCAGTCCGCCGGATCCGGTGATGACAGGGGATACCCGGACGTCGCCTGTGACGGCGAAGCATTTCTCGATCAGGTCCTTGAGGGTCTGACGAATATTGGCAAAATGGCGCTCATAGTCAGAGAAGAGAAGATGATTTTCCTCATCCAAGAGGGCGATTTTGACGGTGGTGGAACCGATGTCGATTCCAAGCTTGCAGAATTTCTCGTTAGCCATTGTTACTCCTTTGTGTCTTTGTAAGCGATTCGGGCAGGGACCATGTGCGTTGTCCCAATCGCTCCGTATGCCTTTCTGCCAATGTCTCGCGGTCGCGCCGCTGAATCAGAGGCTCTTGAATCTCCGAAAATGCCCTCTGCGGGTTCTTTCGGAGATGAAAAGTCACATACGATACTCCCATGGTGTAAACAGGGATCATTATAATTCCGATTTGAATTTGGCACAATGGAAGTAAAGTACAATATGAGGTACAGATAGCCGGATTTGTCGTCAAATTGACAGTAAATCTGGGGTTTCATATAATAATGAAATCCAACGAAAGAGGGACTTTTCCTCTTCATCTGCAAGGAGAAAACTATGCTTGATAAATTGGAGAGAAGGCTGGGCCGCTACGCAATTCCCAACCTGACTCTTTGGCTGATCGGCGGCTATATCATCGGCTATATCTTATATTTTGCCTCTCTCTCAAGCGGGGCTAATTTTATTGCTATGATGACCTTAGAGCCCGCCAGGATCATTTACCATTTCGAGATCTGGCGTCTGATCACCTGGGTGATGATTCCGCCCTCCTACAGTATTTTCTGGGGTCTGATCATGATGCTCTTTTACTACCAGCTGGGACGGGTCTTAGAGCAGACCTGGGGAACCTTCCGCTTTAACGTCTATATTTTCAGCGGAATTCTCTTCACGGTCATTGGCGCCTTTCTCCTCTACGGGGTGGCAAGAATTCTCTATCCGGGTCAGAACATCTCCAATATCGGGACTTTCTTCTCGACCTCCTATATCAATATGTCGATTTTTCTGGCCTTTGCCGTCCTCTATGGGGATATGCAGGTATATCTCTATTTTGTGATTCCCATCAAGATGCGCTGGCTGGCCATTGTCTACGCGGGCCTGACTCTGTATGAGCTGCTGGCGACTGATTGGGGCGGAAGAGTTGCGATTATCGCGTCTCTGCTTAACTTCTTCATCTTCTTCCTGAGCAATCGGAAGAAAAAATGGTCCGCTAATCCGACCTTTGGACAGAGAGGCTTTGGCAAAGGGGCAGGGAATAAAACTCCCTGGTCCGGTTTTCACTACCAGGGGCAGGACCCCTTCTCGGGCGGACAGAGACAGCCGTCTGACAATAGTGACAGAGGCCGCTTCGGCAGTCAGAATCCGGGGAGCGCTTCCCGGTCGCGGGGGCCGATCAGCAGACATAAATGCGCCGTCTGCGGCAGGACGGAGATCACGAATCCCGAGCTGGAGTTCCGCTTCTGCTCCAAGTGCAACGGCAATTACGAGTACTGTCAGGATCACCTCTTTAACCACAAGCATGTGATTTAGAGAAAGACATTGTGATGGCGGGGACAAAGTCTTGCACTGCTAAGACTGCGATCCGGGGCAACGGAATAATCATGGAGCATTTTTTAGAAAGAAACTGCAGAGAAGAATGGGTGAGGGCAGGAAAATGGCAGAAGAGATGACGGCAAGAGAAGGGGCTGGGGAGAAAGTTTCCCGCAATTTTATTGAGATGGCGATTGATAAGGATCTGGCGGATGGAGTCTATGACCATGTGACAACCCGTTTTCCGCCGGAACCCAATGGCTATCTGCACATCGGGCACGCCAAGTCCATACTTCTCAACTATGGTCTCTCTCAGGAATATGGGGGAGAATTTCATCTGCGCTTTGATGATACCAACCCGACCAAGGAGAAGGATGAGTTCGTCGAGGCAATTAAGGCGGATATTCATTGGCTGGGGGTGGACTGGAAAGACCATCTCTATTTCGCTTCTGACTATTTCGATCAGATGTACGGTTACGCCAGGAAGCTGATCGCGGACGGCAAGGCCTATGCCTCTGATCTGAATGCGGATCAGATCCGGCAGACCAGAGGGAGTCTGACAGAGCCGGGGGAAGATGATCCCAACCGCAACCGGCCGGCAGCAGAGAGCCTTCAGATCTTTGAGGATATGAGGGCGGGGAAATACGAGGACGGCGCTATGGTGATCCGCGCCAGGATTGATATGACCTCTCCCAATATCAACATGAGAGATCCCATTCTCTATCGGGTGGCCCATATGGAGCATCATCGTCAGGGCGACACCTGGTGCATCTATCCCATGTATGACTTTGCCCATCCTATTGAAGACGCCATTGAGGGAGTCAGTCACTCCATCTGCACTCTGGAATTTGAGGACCACAGACCCCTCTATGACTGGGTTGTAGATAATTGCGGCTTTGAGATGCCTCCCCGTCAGATCGAGTTCGCCAAGATGTACCTGCGCAATGTCGTCACCGGAAAGCGCTATATCAAGCGTCTGGTGGAGGATGGCATTGTGGACGGCTGGGATGATCCCAGGCTGGTCTCAATCGCCGCCCTGCGCAGACGGGGTTTTACCCCGGAATCCATCCGCATGTTCGTAGAACTGACCGGCGTCTCCAAGGCCAACTCCGCCATTGAGTACCCGGAGTTGGAGTACTGTATCCGCGAGGATTTAAAGGGCAGGGCAAAGCGCATGATGGCGGCTCTCGATCCCGTCAGGCTTGTCATCGATAACTATCCCAAGGGACAGTCGGAGACCCTGATCGTGCCCAACAACAAGGAGAACCCGGAGCTGGGTGAGAGAGAAGTGACCTTTTCCGGAGAGCTCTACATCGACCGGGACGACTTTATGGAGGTTCCCGCTAAGAAATACCGCCGCATGTATCCCGGCAATGAGGTCCGTCTCATGAACGCCTACTATGTGACCTGCACCTCCTGCGAGAAGGATGAGGATGGCAGGGTGACGGTAATCCACTGTAACTATGATCCCGCGACCAGGGGAGGCGATTCCGCCGACGGTCGCAAGGTCAGAGGAACCATCCACTGGGTTGACGCGGCGACAGCCAAAAAGGTGAGTGTTCGCCTCTATGAGAACATCATCGATGAAGACAGGGGCGTCTACAATGAGGATGGCTCTCTCAATTTGAACCCCAATTCCCTGACTGTGCGGGAGGCCTATGTGGAAGCCGCTCTGGCAGAGGCGGAGACGGAGGAGAAGTTTCAGTTCGTCCGCCAGGGCTTTTTTGTGGCAGACTTAAGAGATTCCAGGCCGGGTGCGCCGGTTTTCAACCGGATTGTGGGACTCAAGTCCTCTTACAGGCTGCCGGGGCAGAAGTGACTTACAGGAGTTGAAAGAGCTGAGAAACAGAAGCTGAAGGATGGGAGAGACAGGTTTCTGAAATAAAAACAGAATAAGGAAATATAAAACACGTCAAAAGACATCCGAGTTGAGAAACTCGGATGTCTTTTTTATTGGACGTTTTTTTGATTTACTTTTTGATTTATATGTTCATCTTTATTGAAGCGATCATCTATATTCCAACGTTCATCCTCTTTCTCTGACGGTGGGCTTTGTGCGTCTTTTTCCTTGAAATCAAAGTGTTTATGATAGGAATCAGCAGACAGAGAATCAGATGAAATGGTGACAGCTATGAGAGAGGATCATTTTTTTGACGAAATTCAGAAAAAGTTTTCCGATGTCATCATCACATCGGACCTGTATTCGCAGCCCTTTGCAGAGATCTATGACACCTTTCAGGCAGGGGAGGAGGAGCTTTCTCTATTCCTTTCCCTGGCAATGGAGAGTGGGAATAAGGTTTTAGAGCTGTGCTGCGGAAATGGGAGAATGACGATTCCGTTTGCTCAAAATGGCTTTGATATTACCGGCATAGATGTGTCGGAGGACATGCTCTCGATTCTGGAGGACAAGAAGAAGAGGCTGCCCGCCCCAATTGCCAAAAAAATCCATGTGCTCAGGCAGGATGTTTTTTCCCTGGACTTAAAAGAGCAGTTTGATTTTATTTTTCTGCCTGCAATAACGCTCTGTATTCTCATGGATGACCCAAAGAAGACGGCAGAGCTCTTTGACAGGCTGGAAGGTCTTTTGACAGAGAGAGGGTGCTTCGCCTTCGATATCAGGGACTACGAGCAGCTGTCAGAGCCACGGATCAGACCTATTGTCCTGGATGATCAGATCTGTTTCAGCTATGAGAGGATCGATCGGATGCTGGGTCGGGCATATGGACAGTTTTTGTCCATCAAAAAAGACTCCATTGGCCGTTTACAACTGTATTCGGCTGTATCAAATAAAAAAATGATACTGGAGGACGAGCTTCAGCAGCTGATTGGCAGAACAAATTTCCAAATCGCCGGGAAAGAGAGTTTTGCTGACGGCAGTGAAAGGATGAAGCTCGTAATTCTAAAGAGAAAGGAGGAGACGCCATGGAAGCAATGATGAAAGAATTCGCAATTGAAGAAGTTGAGTCACTTGAGGCTCCTGTGAGCGGCAGAGCTGTTGCCGGCTTTGCGGCAGGCGGGGCATCGATTGCAGTTGTTGCAGGTGCAGCATATCTGGCATGTTAATTTCGGCGATTCGAAAGGAAAGACTATGAAACTGCAGCTTGAAGAAATGGAAGATGTGGAGCAGATGATGTCAAATCAGGACTTCTATCTGGTTGCATCAGCTGTAGGTGTAACGATCGGCGTGATTGTTACATTCACCTGACCGGAAAGGAGGGACACATGAATCTTCTTATCGAAGAAATGGAATCAGAAGAGCAGATGATGGATGACTTCTGGGAAGGCTATTGCTATGGAGTGATTGTTGTCGGCGGTGTCCTTATGGCTGCGACCTGAAGACCTGAAACCCTCAGCTGTGAATGATTGAATGAAGTTGCGGGGCTGTGAAGTGACGAAGGGCATTTGCTTTCGCTTTTCACAGCCCCCTTTTATGAAACAATATGAGTGAAGAGAAAAGATATAGACTTTCGCGCGGCCTGAATATTATGGAGATTGGCCAGGGCAGATATTCTGTATATGTAGAGGCGAAACAGAAAAACTATGTCATAGGAGAAAAAGAGTTCCGGCTGATCAGGGGAATTGAAGAGAATCAAACCCGCGAGGAGATCGTCAGAAGCTGTCCGGACTTTTCCGAGGAACAGATTAACAGACTGACAGAGATTTTCCTGAATATGGGAGTGCTGATTCCAGAAGGCGCTATGGAAAGGAAAAACAGGCGCTTTTTTCGCGTCGGATTCCTTCGATATAAGTTAAAGCTGATCAGTGGAAATTCTTTCGCACAGACCAAATCATGGCGGCTGAAGATACTGAGTTTTATCTTTCTCTATACGTCTCTGCCGGTTTTAGGCCTTGGTCTGTGGATGTGGAGAGACGACAGGGAGGCGATTTTACAGCCGACCCTGTATCTTCAATGTCCCTTTTACTTCTATTTCATACTGTTTTTTCTGATCACTGTGCTGCATGAGTTCGCTCACCTGACCGTCACCAGGAATCTTGGAGTCTCTGTTCCGGATCTTGGGCTGATGATCTACGGGCTCTATCCCGTAGCCTATACGAACATCAGCTTTTCAAGATTACTGCCAAGGCGAAGAGACCGAATGAAGTGCTTGTTTGCGGGAGTTCTGATGAACTGCTTATTGGGAGGTCTGTCGCTTATTGCCGGGAGATTTCTGACAGGCGCGGGAAGATCGATTTTCCTGGTCAATGCCATGCTCAATATCCTTTTAGCAGCCGCAAACCTGGTTGTTTTCTTCAAACTGGATGGATACTTTGTCCTGCAGGACCTTCTGGGGATTCCTCACCTGTATGAGAGGAGTCTTGAAGAGGTCACCCGATTCTTCGGGACTTTTTTCATGAAATGGATACGCAGGGATGACCGCGCAATCAGCAGAATGAAAGCGGGTGTCAAGGTGAGACAGATGAATATCGCGGAGGAGGAGAGAGTGTTTTTCTGTATCTACGGTCTCTTATGCACGCTGTATATTCCGATGATGGCGCTTTCCGCGATCGCGGTACTGATACCTTGATTTCTCAGATGAGGGCATGTATGAAACTCTACTTAAATCGATATCAGCCAATCATCAGGAATGCTTCCGATGAAGTTTATTTTCCCTATATCGACAAGACCTTTTATCCGAGAGAGCAAATCGATGATCTGAGGAGAGAGGAGGGAATTGACGAGGAGGAATTGGTCCGCAGCTATGGGAAGGAGCAAATCGACAAGTGGAAAAAAGCGCAGATATTGCTTCCCTTTCCGATTCAGGCTTGTGACCGGTATTCCAGGGAGTCATCCTTTGAGTACTTTCTGCATATGGACGGGTGCAGGAATAAATTAGAGAGAGCCAGAGTTCTGATTCTGGGCTGTGGAGGAATCGGAAGTCATGTTGCCTGGAACATGGCGGCCCTGGGGATTGGTCATGTTTTCCTTGTGGACAGCGATGTGGTTGAGGAGAGCAATTTGAACCGTCAGCTTTTGTACGACACGGGCGATATCGGAAAATCAAAGGAAGAAGTCCTTGGGAACAAGCTGAAAAAAATAAATCCGAATACAAAAATCTATCCGATCCATCAAAGGGTGGATTGTAAAGAAGCCCTGGAGGACCTGCTTGTCAATACAAGACCGGATGTGGTTGTCAAGTCCTTTGACTCGCCGATATATATATCCAGGTGGCTGGATGAGGCCTGTGAGAAATTAAACTGTCCTTATGTGTGCGGAATTATGAACGGAACTAGGCAGCTTCTCGGCCCGACCTATCTGGGAAGGGGAACAGCGAGATTCAGTGATTTTTTCTATATTGATCCGGACATGGAAAAAGTCGGCGGCATTGCCCCGTCACTGAGCTTTGAGCTGATGGAAATGGCAGCGGGCCTGTCGGAGGAGGTCTTTAAGCTCCTGACAGGATATGGAAATTTGAATTATAAGAACCGAATCATAGAGTCAGAGAATATCTCCAATATCAAAAACGTGATAACGACAGACCTCTATGAAGCCAAGAGCGCAAGAGGAAGGGGAGATATTTTTCGCAATCTTTTGATTTTGGTTTTCATTTACTGGATTGGAAGCATCTTTTTGCATACGGGCGGAGCCGCGCTGGCCCTGACGCTTCTCTATGCGCTCATCGCCTCAGCCCTCATCAGTGAAGAGGAAAGGTCCGCCCTGCTCTGCGCCAATGTCTTCTCTTTATTTTGCATTGGGATGAATTACTTCAATCAGACGGTCGCGCGTCATGAACCAATGAATCATCCCGGAGACCTGCTGGTTCAGTTTACGACGGTTATTACAGTGGTAAGCGTCTTGCTCCTGCTGTTTACCGCCGTGGAAATGTTGGTGTGGAATGGCAAAAAAAGGATTATCCGCTACATGAGAGGAAGGGGGAATGGAGAATGAGTCAAGACCAAAATTTAAGAGAATTGAGCGCGTCCAAACACAAGGATACCACGCCGGATACGACAATTCAGCGGATCCGGGGTATTTTGTCTGAGCTCAAGATAGAGACCCAGGAATCGGTTCTGGAGAATCAGGAGATCAACACCTGCTCTCTGAGACTCTCTCTTAAGGATTCATCCGCAGGCAGTAACGGGAAGGGGATGTCGAGGGAATTCGCGAGAGCGAGTGCCTATGCTGAATTTATAGAGCGCCTTCAAAATAACAAGATGGCAGCGAACGCGACTTTTAACAATGTTCTCCACGAGAAGGAAAATGACCATTACATTTTCACGGATGAGAGCTTCCTGTCCGCGGAGGAGCTTGTCCGGGAGGAAAACGCCTTTCTCAGGTCCTTTTTTCAAACGAGAACAGACGACGAGCGGCAGTGCGATAAGTCAGAATTGCTCAGAAGATATCAGAAGCTTGATTATAATGTGCATCGCACAAGAGATTTTCTCTGTGTACCCTATTTTTCTGTCTGTGAAAAAAAGGACGTGTATATTCCGTATTTCATGCAGAACATGTTCTATGGGAGCAATGGAATGTGCGCGGGAAACACGATCGAGGAGGCTCTGGTGCAGGGGCTGTCAGAAATTTTCGAGAGGCGCGTCCAAAAGGAACTGATTATGAAACAGCTGTGTCTCCCGGACATTCCCGAATCCTACATCAGAAAATATGAAGATATTTACAGGATGTACCAGACGGTAAAAAGGAACAGGAACTTTAATATCTACATCAAGGACGGTTCTCTGGGCGGCAGGTATCCGGTGTGCGTTTTGGTGATCGCGGATAAAAACAGCGGTTGGTTCGGTGTGAAAATGGGATCGCATCCTGATTATCACATCGCGATGGAACGTCTTTTTACAGAGGCAACCCAGGGGATTGACCTGAAAACATTTTCAAAGAAATCCTATCTCCTGTTCAGCAACAGCAATGTGAGCAATGTCAATAACCTGCAGAACAGCTTTAAAACAGGGGATGCCGCCTATCCCTATCAACTGTTTGGAGAGGACTATGACTATCCCTTTGTAAAGCCAAGGGATTTTACAGGAGCCGATAATCAGGAAATGCTTTCCTACGCTGTCAATATCATAAGACAGGAGGGATATGATCTTCTCATTCACGACGCGTCTTATCTTGGCTTTCCGAGCTATCACATCATTGTGCCGGGATTTTCAGAGATGAATGTGGCGACAAAAAATGATTTTGAGGCGGATAATACGCGCTATCACGTGCAGAAGCTGGTCTATCATCCCGAGCTGATCAACGAGAAGAATGTCCCCTATCTGATCAGTGATATCAGCTATTACCAGCATGCTCTGCAGAGCAACACGCTGACGGATTTCGCGGGATATCATCTTGAGGAATCGTGCACAGGTTCAAAGTATGGTGTCGATCTCCTCTATTTCAAGGCCATGCTCTATGTATACGAGGAGGATTATGAGAGAGCCCTTCAGCTTTTGGAGCTGATCCTGCGAATTCTGGAGGACAGAGAAATCTCTGAGGGCGATATGACCTATTTCAGGGCGGTCAGGTCATATCTGGAGGGAATGGTTTACGTGATGAACCACAGAGAGGTAATCAGCTGTCTTCGAAAACTATATGACGAGCGGTATGTGAATCGCCTGGATGATTATTTCAAGGACGCGAAGCAGGCGCTGGTAAAACAGTATCGCGGCTATGACAGGGATTACAGAACAAGAAGCTATCAGATGCTTCTGGAATTGACTGAGAAGTATGTCCGCAGTCAGGAGAAAAGCCGCAAGAGGGGCAATGAAGAGATAAGGGCTCTGGGGATATGCTGAGTAAAAATAAGAAGCTTGATTTTACTTTGTTGGACGACTGTTTCATGGTGAAGAACTGCGGGACGGGAAAGTATGTAAAACTGGGCAGCAGGGAAACGCGGTTTCTCTATGATCTGATTGGGGAAGAAGTGATTCCGGTTCCGGCGGGAGAGGAGATGCCCTCTCTTCGTCCGGAGGAAAAGCGCTTTTTGCAGTCCAAGTTTGAGCAGTTTGGTTTCATCGGAAAAAGCGTTGATGTCAGAAGAGAAAAGAGGAATGTGTTTGACTGTTCGATTGTGAGCTTTGGGAACAGCAGGATCTGTAAAAAATGGATCGGCTTTTGGGCGGGCTTTATTTCAAAAGGCGGACTGGCGCTGCTTTTTCTTTCTCTTGTCGCGATGCTGTCCATGGTTAAGCTCTTTTATCCGGTCTATCTGCGCGCGGTCACCACAGTCGTTACAGAGACGCGATGGTCTGCGATGATTGCGATGTATCTGATTTATCTGATCAGCGGAATTTTTCATGAGACAGGCCATCTCGCAGCCTGTTGGAAATTTACGGGAATGTACGGGCGCTTTGGGCTGAAGCTTTACTTTGGCTTTCCGGCATTTTATTCCGATGTGAGCGATATCTATCGGAGCTCTAAGAAAATGCATGGGATCGTCACCTCCCTGGCAGGTGTCCTGATGAATCTGGAGCTTTTTTTCCTCTCCCTCTGTTTGATTCCGGCCTTTGCCAAAGCGGAGAGGCTTATGTCCTGCCTGCTCATGTTTGGAGCCTTCAACCTGGGCAGTTTCATCGTAAACCTGATTCCATTCGCTAAATTTGACGGTTACTGGCTGATTCGAAACATCAGTGGGATCAACTATTTGTATGATAAATCGGTCTCGCTCGCGATGCTCTTTCTCTTGAGACATGGGTCCTATTCCATGCTGCAAGAGAAGAAGAAGAGCCTTCTGGCCCTGTATGGGGCTGCCTGTCTGGCTTATAGCGTCTGCCTCTGGTATCTGTTCGCCAGGGCCGTGATGACCTGCCTGGAATTACTGAAGCTGTCAGACACTGGCATGCAGATCGGCCGAATCCTATTATGGATCGTCGTTCTTGCCGGAGAGGGCAGTTTTTGTGTCAGATATTACAGTAAAGCGAGGAATTACATTGGAGAGAATGCTGCTTATTAATTTTGTGAGGGAGGAAAATGGTCTTTACGCTCTCAGAAAAGACCGCCACACAGAAGAGGTCCGGGAGAAATTGCGGGACAGCTATCGTGCACAGGTACTGGAAATAGGGCTTTTACCCAATGTGTATGAGCTGGTTGAAGAAATTCGGGCCTATGACATGAATCATGTCGGCATCCTGGTGAATCCGTCCAATATCCGCTATGTCAAGGACTTTTCTGTGATTTTATCCACAGAATGCGAGGACCTGGAGATACACATGTATCCGATCGAAAGCCTGGACAGGGAATATGATGACTCCGCGCTTTGGAGAGGGACCAGATTTTTCCTGACGGGTCTTTATCCGTCGGCACAGAGAGAAAATATGGTCACAAAACATATCTGTATGGAAGATATCTCAGAGGATCTTTTGAAGGGAATCGCGGGTTACGTCGGTATGAACCACAATCTCTTTGTCAGAGGGGCGGGCAGTATGGATTTCAACCGGGTCAGTCGTACCGGTTTTCTCGCGTCAAACGCAACACAGATCATCAGCGAGGAGGGCTGCAGTCGACTCGTGATGAACGGCGGGGAGAGTGAAAAGAGATTTCTTTTTACCGGATACGCCCAATATCGGGAGCCGCCGGACAGTGCTGAGATGAACACGTATGTGGGAATCTACAGAAGAGAAGATTTTGATGCCTTTCTCGCGGATATGAGGGAATACGCGAGGACAGGCCTGGTCAGGCAAAACAGAATGTGGAAGCCGGATATGATTGACATGTGCCGCTTCTGTAATGCGAGCAATTGCTCGGTGGATTCCATGCAGCGGCTGCGGGTGAAAAGAAGCGGCCTGTATCCCTGTCTGACTTCTGACTATTGCGCCGGGACGGCAGGGGAGCCCTTCTTTCGCTTATCCGTCAGAATCAAGCGGGACAAGTCCGCGGCGGCGAATCACAGGGACTGCGTAAACTGCGGGAGCCGGGAAAGCTGCAGCAAATGCATCGCCCTTCCGGAATTCTTGTCGCAGGAGGAGTTTTGCAAGCTGATGACAGACGAGATGAGGTTTTCTTATCTGTATAAGTCATTGCTGGCTCTGAAGTTTATTTTCAATTCCAGGATCTTAAGGCCGGAGGATGATATCAGAGTGGTTACTCCTCTGAATCGAAAGGATCTGTGTCAATCGAAAGAGTTTATCCTGGATGAGGACAGCTTTCTGATGGAGAAAAGAACAGGAGAGAGGGAGTACATTCTCTTTTCGATTCGAAAGGCAAAGGTCTTTCGGGTCAATGAGAATTTCTTCCGATTGAGTGAAATCGCGGCGAGAGGCTGTGATATCGAGGCGTGCGCCAGGGCCTTCGGATACGCGACCGAGGAGGAGCGGAGGTCAATTCAGGCAGCGTATCGACAGGTGATTTCAAAGCTGCAGGATCTGCATATGTTAGGAGGATGAGTATGGCAAAAAACAGTGTGATCTATCCTTTGTCCAATGTGAACAAACAGAGCCAGAGTATTCTCATCCAAAGAGGAGAGGGAAGCTATGTCCTGGATGAAAACGGGCGGAGATACCTTGATTTGAACAGCGGACTGTGGAATGTGCCCCTGGGCTATGGCCTGCGGCAATATGAGAGGATCATTGCGGAGCAGTGCCATACCCTGCACTATGTCAACCTGATCAGCGCGTCATCGCCCAAAACAGACCAGTTCGCGGATGAAATGATTGATTACGCGGGCGGGGGATTTGTCAGGCTGGTCTATGCCTGCTCAGGTTCTGAGGCGGTGGAGTGCGCAGTGAAAATCGCCCGAAAATATATGCATATCAGCGGGCAGCCGGAAAGGAAGGTGATATTGTCCTTTGACATGTCCTATCACGGAACGACCTGTGCGGCTATGTCTGTCAGCGGTATGGTAAAGGAGACGGTGGAATACGCTCCGCTGATGGAAGGAGTCCGATTCTTACGAACGCCGTTTTTCCCGGGAATCAATGGCGCTGAGAAGGAAGAGAAAGAGAGAGAAGAGTATCTGAAGGACCTGGAGAAAAATTTTCGGGAGCAAGATGTCGCCGCAGTCCTCCTGGAGCCGGTTATGGGATCGGGCGGGATTATCAGCCTGCCGGACTGGTATCAGACAAGGCTCTTTGATCTGGTCAGGCGATATGGGGTTGTCCTGATTGCGGATGAGGTCGCTACAGGATTCGGCCGAACCGGCTGTAAATTCGCGTCTGAGAAGTTTTCTGTAAAACCGGATCTTCTATGTCTTTCGAAGGCGGTCACGAATGGGATTATGCCAATGGGGGCCGTGCTGATCAACAGGAGAATAGCAGACGCGTACGCGTCAAAGAAGGAGTATATCAATCATTTTTCGACACAGAACGGAAATCCGATTGCCTGCGCGATCGGGTGCGAGACCCTTCGGCTGATTGATGAGAAGATGATCAGAACAATTAACCGGCAATCGGATCAATGGAGGAAATTATTAGAGGTCTTAAGACAAGGTCAGCCCCATGTCAGAGAGATCAGGATACAGGGGCTTATGATTGCGATTGATCTGGTGGATAATGAGGGAAAGCCGGTATCCATGGATGAACTCAATCTGCTGGAGTCCTTTGCGCTGCGGCAGGGAATGCTCCTGTATATCTTTCAATGTCCCGGCAGGACTGCCGGGCTGATGCTGATGCCAGCCTACGAGCTCACGAAAGAGGAGATAGCCAGAGCTGTCAGAGCGCTCGACAAGGTGATTGGGAGCATCGGATAAGGGGGCGAACCATGTTATTGGAGAAGAAGGTGAGCGTAATCACCGGCGCGCTCGGCGCGATTGGGCAGACAATGACCCGGATGTTTTTAAGAGAAGGAGCCCTGGTCATAGGGACAGACTTAGACAAGGCGGTTCGAGAAGAGGAGGCCTTCATAGAGAGGGTAGGCCGTGAATTTGGCGATCGATATATTTTTCTCTCCTGTGACATTAGCAAAGTTGAAGAGATTCGTTCTCTCGGAAGAAAAATAAGCGAGAGAGGGCTGGTTCCGGAAATTCTGGTCAATAATGCGGGAATTAACTACCTGGGATACGCCAGAGATGTCACTGAGGAAAACTGGGATCATATCTTAGGGGTGAATTTAAAGGGGGCATTTTTTATGAGCCAGTGTATCGGGAAACTGATGATGGAGGGGAAAGGAGGAGCCATTGTAAATATCGCGTCTCAGCACGGAGAGGTCGCGAATCTGCAGCGCGCCCCCTATTGCGCCAGCAAGGCGGGATTAATTAATTTAACGCGCGCCCTGTGCCTGGAGTGGGCGGAGTATGGAATACGGGTTAACAGTGTGCTTCCCACTTTTGTGCTCACAGAAAAAAATGAGCAGATGCTGATGCAATCCGGCAGGTACAGGACTTATATGCGGGAAATACCACTGAGAAGATACGCGACGGCTGAAGATGTTGCCAATGCGGTTTTGTTTTTCGTGAGCGACAGGGCGTCTATGATCACAGGACAGGCTCTGGCGGTTGACGGAGGCTATCTGGCAAAATAAGAGTTTAAGAAATAAGAGTTTGATAAGGAGGATGAAAGGTGAATCAGGGATTGCTTGCTTTTTTGCTTGTGTTGATTGTGCTGGTGAATTTGCTCTTGAGGAATACAAAGGTGTTAATCGCGAGCGCGGTTTTAGTGGTAATCATGATTATCATTGTCTTCGCCAAATACGGCAGAAAGGGCTGACCAAAAGAGAAGGGAATATTCGTATGGAAGCTATCGTTGTAGCACAGGATTTAGAAAAGAAATACAGGATTTCGCGGAAGCAGCAGCGGCTGGATCGAAGCAAAAGCAGGGAAAAAATCGCCCTGTCAGGTTTGAGCTTTAAGGCGAACCGGGGAGAAATCTATGCCCTGCTGGGACCCAATGGCGCGGGCAAAACAACCAGCCTGCGCATTCTGTCCGCGCTGATAAAAGCGGACAGGGGAGACTGCAGTATCAATGGAAGCAGTGTCGAAAAGGAGCCGGAGGCGGTGCGCGCACAGATCGGTTTTCTCACATCTGAACTGAAATTAGAGGATTATTTCACTCCGAATTATCTCTTTGATTTTTTCTCGGAATTGAATCATGTGCCCGCGAAAACAAGAGATGAGAGAAAGAATAAGCTCTTTGAGCGATTTGGGATCAGTCGATTCGCGGAGAGTAAGGTCGCCGATTTGTCTACCGGAATGAAGCAGAAGGTCTCCATCGCAATCTCTCTGGTTCACGATCCGGAAATTATTATTTTTGATGAGCCGACAAACGGATTAGATGTGATTACCGCGCGAACAGTTATGGATTTTCTGCGGGAAGAAAAGGCTCGTGGGAAGACCATTATTATTTCAACGCATATTTTTGACCTGGTAGAAAAGCTGGCCGACCGGGTCGGCTTTATCATGAAGGGAAGGCTGGTCAGAGAGGGGACTCTGGAGAGTCTGACCAGGGAAAAGAGTCTGGAGGAGGTCTTTTTTGAAATTTATTTAAATGAGGTGGGCGATGAGACTTAAGAATATCAATGCGATTATTAAAAAGGAACTGACCCGTTTTGTCACGGATAAGAGGCTCTTGTTTGTATCCGTATTCATGCCGGGGATTATGATCTTTCTGATGTACAGCTTACTGGGAGCTTATATCAATGGCAGCGAGAAAAAGGAGGAGACAAGCTACCATGTCGCTGTGTACCATCTGCCGGAGAGCCTGTCCACACTAAAAAGCCTGAAAAATGTTGAGATGGAAAGCGTGGGAGAGGCCGGTCAGTTAAAGGAGTATCAATCTCAGGTCAGGAGCGAAAAATTAGACGCGGCAGTTGTTTTCTCAGATACGTTTGACAGCAGCATGAAGGCGATAAAGGAAGGGCGGCCAACAAAAGCGGAAGAGATCAGCATCTACTATAATTCGGGCAATGACAAGAGCAAGGCGGCCTACGCATATCTGCAGTCTTATTTTAACAGCTATGAGTCCTCCCTTTTCAATGCTCTGGATATCAATGCCGGGGGAGGCCAATATGATCTGGCAAGTGATGAGAACGGCATCGCGAAGACGCTTTCGGGTCTTTTGCCGATGCTGATTATGACAATCCTGTTCAGCGTGTGTATGTCTCTGGCGCCGGATTCGATTGCCGGAGAAAAAGAGCGGGGAACGATTACAACCTTGCTTGTAACGCCGGTGAAGCGGTCGGATCTCGCCATAGGAAAGATCCTGTCACTTGGCATTCTGGCTATGGCAAGCGGGCTCTTCAGCTGCCTGGCAATCATTTTGTCCATGCCGAAGATCTTTGGCAGTGATCAGGTAAAGGCGTCCATGTACGGGGGGAGGGATTATTTTTTCCTTCTGCTTGTTGTTCTCTCGACCATTCTTGTCATGATTGCCATAACCTGCCTGATTTCAGCAAACGCGAGATCGATCAGGGAGGCGAGCACAAGCATCGCGCCCCTGACATTTGCGGTTATCATGATTGGCTTTTCGGGAATGTTTATTCCATACACGGAGACGACAACAGCAATGTATGTGATTCCTCTTTTTAACAGCGTGCAGTGTCTGACCGCGATCTTCGCAAAGGACTTTTGCGCGGTCAACTGTGTAGTGGCGACGATCAGCAATATTGTCTGTGTGATTCTTATGACAATGGGGCTGGCGAAGATGTTTAACAGTGAAAGAGTGATGTTTAACAGGTAAAAAATGTCAGTGAGCCTGCGTCAGAGAAAGGGAACAATCGCCCGCGCCTGTCAAAGAATGAAAAGCACCGCGTACTCTTCAGTACGCGGTGTGTGGAATGCTCAATGGTATTGCTCAATAACGTTACATTCAAAAGTAATCAGTGCAAGAGTCCCAAAATAACATCAATAAGACAGCTTAAAAACATGATGATCCCTCCTTACCTAAATATGCGTATTTCCTGTTACGCTTTTATTTTACAGAGAGGGGATCTTTTTTTCTCTTGAGAAAAGGCGAACGTTAAAAAATCGTGCTAAACGTCTGACCGCATCAGGCTCTCAGTCATACTTGTGCTTATGCCCTCAGCCATACCTCTGCTGTGAACACACCGTCCTTGATATTGGTGTGAAAAAGCCCCTCATATTTTTCGACCGATCTGCGGATGTTTGAGAGTCCGAAGCCGTGGTTTTCGGTATCGGCCTTGGTCGTCGCGCTGATCTGCTGATTGCTTGTGCTGTTTATGACCTTCATATACCAGGTCGTCTGTCTGGAGTATATTTCGATATCTATGAAGCCCTCGTCCGGATTCATGACCTCGACTGCTTCAACCGCGTTTTTCAGGAGGTTTGACACGATGATGCAGAGGTCGCGGCCGCTGACTTGAAGCTCCTCTTTCATAAAGCCCTTGATGTTGATTTTGTATTTTCGCGCTTTCAATGGGGCAAGATAGTAGTTGAGCATGGTGTTGACTATTTCATTGCCGATATCGATATTTTGCCGGCTGATATTTGTGATCTCATCCAGCATTTCCCTGGTAAATGACCTCGCGGTATGGATTTCCTGATGTTCAAGGTAATACTGTATCTGCACCAGCTGAGCGATGGTGTCATGCCGATACTGGCGGGTTTCCTTCTCTTTTTCCAGCAGCTGCTCAAAGTAGATGCGCTGCTGCTCAATGTATTTTTCGGTCACGAAGCGCTCGTAATCGGACCGCCTCTTCGCGTTGATATAGTAGATGATAAAAAATGAGGAGTACAGGATGATGATGCCGCCAAGGACCAGCAGAATCTGCCCCAGCCACAATATGTGCCCCGTATAATTTTTCTCGATAAATGAGGTGAAAAAAGAGTAGAGGACAGTAATCACAAACAGGAGCATGGCATAGATGCAGTTGAATTTCAGGGGGAGGATAAAGCTGTTCGGAAGCATCTGTTTAAGCTTTGCAACATAAAGTCCCCATATCATCGATACGATGATCGCCAGAGTCAGAAGGGTCTTTCCGATATCATCCCGCACGCCGACGATATTACATATGTACCGGATGAGTGAGCCGGCAATCTCCAAAATTGGGAAGGCGACGATAAAGAGCTGAAAAAAGGTCTTAAAATCAATGATCAGGAAGAAATAAATGCAGAAGGCACCCAGGATCATTCCGGCGATCAGAAGCTGAGAAAGGCGATGGCAGCGCGTTATGGCCAGAAAAAAGGAAACCAGCAGGGCGGCAGTGACTGGAAGATCTCTTATTGTTTTTTTGCGGAACCTTCGTTTCTCAAAGAAGGTGTAAAAGAAGGACAGATATTCAAAAACAGTCAATAGCAATATTGCTCCCGACTCCACATATTGCATCAGTTACCCCCAGTATGCTTCATTCTCAAAGAGCTTCTTTTTGACGTCCGTTTCTCTGCGAAAGGATACCATGGCCCGTATGCCGTTGCTTAAGGTGATCACCCGATCCTGAATATCGGCGACATGCGTCATATTAACCAGAAAGCTCTTATGTACCCTGAGAAATAAGTCAGGGCATAACCTGGCTTCCAGATTTTTTAAGGTGAGATTGACAGAGATATTTCGGTCTTTCAGATACAGGATTGTCTTATTGCGGTATGCCTCAGCCATATAGAGCTTTTTTTGATTGATCTTCCACTGGCGGCCGTTTACTTCTACAAGCAGGTCGGGGAAGGTCCTCTGTTTTTTGCGCGCGCTCTCTACAGCCTCATACAGCTCAGAGAGTTCGATGGGTTTGGTGACGAAACGGGTGGCCCCAATCCGGAAAGCGTCCTTGAAACGCTCTCGCTTTGAAGTCAGCATGATAATATTCACATTTGGATTGAGCAGGGTCAGTTTTTCAGATGCCGCAATACCGTCTGTTTCGGGCATATCAATATCCATCAGGACCGTCTGCTGATCCTCGGCATGAGAGAGAAGTGTTTTGGCATTATAAAAATGCTGCAGCTGCAGCTCGACATTTCTCTTTTTATAAAATTTGAGCAGATATTTCGCAACAACTTCGTGAGTTATTTTATCGTCATCACAGATCGTCAGAGAAAAAGTATCCATTGATGCCCCCTATGAGGTATTCACATAACAACCTCCCCTGTGATGAATACAGGCGCAGAACCTGCGCCCGCACACGTATATTATATAAAAAAGCCCGGTGCGGTTCAAACCTGATCACATACGAAGGCTGTTGTTTCTCTGAACAACTCGCCCTCCGAGCAAATAGAAGCAGAGTCACTTATACCATGCTCCTCATAAAAGGTTAAGCGCTTTTACCTGGACCTGGCCCTCTTTTACTTGGACTTGGCCTTCTTCTCCACATGCTCGAGCATCTGGGCGCGAACCTTCAGGGGGAGGCCGAAGAGGGTGATGAAGCCCTGGGCGTCATGGTGGTCATACTGGTCGCCGGTGGTGAAGGAGGCCAGTGACTCAGAGTAGAGGGAGTAGGGGGAAGTCGTACCGGCCTTGATGATATTGCCCTTGTAGAGCCTGAACTTGACCTGGCCGGTCACATAGGTCTGGGTGGAGAGTACGAAGGCGCGCAGGGCCTCGGAGAGAGGAGTGAACCACTTGCCCTCGTAGACGACCTGAGCCAGCTTGTTGCCGATATTCTTCTTTTCCTCCATGGTGGCGCGGTCGATGCAGAGCTCCTCGAGCTGGCGGTGAGCTTCCATCAGAATGGTGCCGCCGGGAGTCTCATAGACGCCGCGGGATTTCATGCCGACCACCCGGTTTTCCACGATGTCAATGATGCCGATGCCGTGCTTGCCGCCCAGACGGTTGAGCTCACGAATGATGTCGGCCGCTTTCATCTGCCTTCCATTGACAGAGGTGGGAACGCCGGCCTCGAAGGTCATAGTCACTTCCTCCGCTTCATCGGGAGCCTCCTGAGGGGTCTTGGACAGAACCAGAAGGTGCTTGTAATCCGGCTCCAGAGAAGGATCCTCCAGCTCCAGCCCCTCGTGAGAGATATGCCAGAGATTGCGGTCGCGGCTGTAGGACTCGTCAACGTCAAAGGGGAGGTCAATGCCGTGGGCCTTGCAATAGTCGATCTCGTCCTGACGGGACTCCAGGGTCCACTTGTCATCACGCCAGGGGGCAATGATCTCGATGTCAGGGGCCAGAGCCTTGATGGAGAGCTCAAAGCGGATCTGATCGTTGCCCTTGCCGGTGGCGCCATGACAGATGGCGACGGCGTCCTCCTTGCGGGCGATCTCAACCAGTTTTTTGGCGATGCCGGGGCGCGCCATGGAGGTACCCAGAAGATATTTATTCTCATAGACCGCGTCGGCCATAACGCAGGGGATGATGTAGTCCTCAGCGAAGGAGTCGGTGATATCCTCAATATAGAGCTTGGACGCGCCGCAGTAGCGGGCTCTCTCTTCCAGTCCGTCCAGCTCTTCTCCCTGACCGCAGTCAACGCAGCAGCAGATGACCTCGTAGCCGTAGTTCTCCTTGAGCCAGGGGATGATTGCGGTCGTATCCAGACCGCCGGAGTACGCGAGAACAACCTTGTCTTTCGCCATGATACATGTCCTTTCTTGACAGCTTTTTCTTTTGAACTGAACTAAATATACAGGAAAATCAGCGGATCAAGCAAGTGTAAAAATATACATATTTTAAGAATAAAAATACATATTTTGAGCGTAAAATGACGAATTCATGAAATGACAAGAAGAAATACGGATAGAAAAATTTGGTGAAAATGCAAGAATATGCAGAGAGAACTTGTAAAGAGGGCAGAGACAGGTGTAAGATAAGCAGGCCTGAAGAGCCCCGGAATAAAAATTCATAGGATCTTCATAGAGTGGGATGATTTTGTGCAGGATAGAGGAGGACAGGCAGAGCTTTCATCCTCTATAATACGAGAAGTTGATTTTTGAAGTATTTCTAATCAGGGAGAAAGAGTGAAGACAACAACAAAGGTAATGGCGGCGACTTTTGCTGTCGGTCTGATTGGTTTGAGCGCGGGACATGAGGTCGACGCCGCGGAAGTAAAAGAAGAGAAGGTGAGCGTGGCCAGCCTTGATCAGCAGAGCGAAAAGATAGACGACGCTGATCAGCAGACCGGGGCACAGGGAGGAAAGAGGACCGACGCAGGGCAGCAGTCCGAGAAGGCGGCCGGGAAGAATCAGCTCCTGCTTGACGCGTCCGCAACGTATTCCAGCCAGCTGATCGAGGAAAAGAAGACGTCGAAGGATGAGGAAGTAAGTTCGCTCGCCAAAGAGGGCGCGGATTCTGAAATAAAAGAGGAGAGCGCGAAAGCAGAGGACAAATCAGAGGCGAAATCAGAGACCAAAGCAACCGGGGAATCGACCGGGACCGAAGAAGGTCAGAGCAATTCTGCGCAGGCGGCAGAGGATAAAGCTGACAAAAAGGGCTCGGCAGAGGATAAAGTCGGCCAAAAGAGGCTCGCGCGGTCGGCCAATGCCCTGTACGCAAGCGCTTCCGCTGTGTCGGGTAAGGCTCAAGATACCTATCCCGTGCCCAACAAGGGCTATGTTATCGGCAACGGGGAATATGTAATCGCGTCAGCCGTCGACAAGGACCAGGTTCTTGACATCGCCGGAGGCAACCGGGACAATGGGGCAAATGTGCAGTTGTATCGGAAGAATGGGAGCGAGGCCCAGCGCTTTCTCCTGACCTATCATCCGGAGGGTTACTATACCATCCGATCCGTGTTGAGCGGACGTCTTTTAGAGGTTCAGTATGCCGGCAGGGAGAATGGCTCCAATGTCGATGTGTATGAGAGAAATGAGACAGACGCCCAGCGGTGGATTCTCAAGAAGACGTCGGATGGCTTCTATCAGATGCTTAATGTAGGGTCTGGGCTCTTTTTGAATCTTGCCGGCGGCAAGACCAAAAACGGGACCAATGTACAGGTATATCAGCACAACGGGAGCAGCGCCCAGAAATTCCGTCTGACGGCCGTCTCAGAGAAGGCTCCCGGTCAGGTCCTTGAGAATGGAAGCTACTATATTGCCGCGTCTGGCGACCACAGCAAGGTTCTTGATCTTCCGGCGGGCAATGCCGACAAGGGGACCAATGTGCAGGTCTATGACAAGAATAATACCAAGGCCCAGCAGTATCGATTTGTCTACCGGGGAAATGGCTGCTACAGCATCTATACGGAGCTGACGGAGCGGGTGCTGGATGTCGCTTCCGCCTCCAGGGAGGAGGGGGCCAATGTTCAGATCTATGACGACAATGGCAGCGACGCGCAGCTCTGGAAGGCGGAATTCCTGGGCGGGGGACTCTACCGTTTTGTCTCAAAGCTTTCCGGCAAATACCTGACCATAAGGGGGACTTCGCTGGCGAACGGAAGCAATGTGCAGCTGAATCGCCTGGGCGCGGCCGGCGTGCAGACGTTTTATCTGCGTCGGACGGCGGATTCGCAGAGCAATGGAGTCGCTCCTCATCAGTTTCTGGACAACGGAACCTATCTGATCGCTTCCGCCATGAATGAGAAAAAGGTTCTGGACATTCCATCCGCGGACGGCAGACAGGGAGCAAATGTCAGCCTCTATGACCGCAATGACTCGGCGGCTCAGCGCTACACCTTTATGTATCATGGGGATGGAACCTACACGATCTATAGCGCGACAACCGGGAGGGTTTTGGATGTATCCGGAGCCAGCCGTGAAAACGGGGCCAATGTCCAGCTCTATGACAGCAACGACAGCCTGGCCCAGCGCTGGAAGGTGGATGTCACTGTCGATGGCTATTACCGTATTATCTCCGCCCTGTCCAACAAGGTTTTAGATCTGGCGGAGCGGAAGACAGCAAACGGAACCAATGTTCAGCTCTGGGATTACAGCGGGGGCATGCATCAGAAATTCACCCTGATTGACGCGCCAAAAGTCGCCGACGCAGAGGACGGGGTCTATGAAATGCATTCTGCCGTCAACGACCGCAAGGTCGCGGATCTGCCAGGGGGAAGCATGGAGGATGGCTGCAACCTGCAGATCTACGATGGGAATGGAAGCAGGGCACAGCGCTTCATCTTCAGCAAAAATGCGGACGGAAGCTATCGGATCACATCGGCCCAGTCCGGCAAGGTGGTCACCTATGACGGAGGAGGACAGAGCGGAGCCAATGTCTTCCTCAGGGAAAATGACGACAGTGTTAATCAGCGCTTTTATCTGGCGGATGCAGGAAACGGACGCGTCTGGCTTTTGGCCGCTCATAACCGCGCCGCTGTCCTGGATCTCTTCGCGGCGGACACGAGGAATGGAGGCAATCTGCAGGTCTGCGACTGGAACGGCAGCAGGGCTCAGATATTTCGCCTGGAGAAGACAGATGCCAGGAGCCTGGCGGATGGATCCACTTATCGCTTTCATGCCTATAACAATCCGGGACAGGTGGTCGACATCAGCGGGGCCTCTATGGAGAGCGGAGCCAATGCGGGTCTCTACGCCATCAACAACACGGATGCCCAGCGCTTTAAGGTTCAGTATGATCCGCGCGGTTACTACACGCTGACGAATGTGCATTCCGGGAAGGTCTTAGAGGTCGCGGCCGCCAGCCACGCGAACGGGGCCAATGTCCAGCAGTACGCGAGCAACGATTCCCTGGCACAGAAGTGGATTATCCACGAGATGGAGGGAGGATCCTATACCTTTATCAATATGGCGTCCTCGAAGGCCCTGGACGTTCCTGAAGGCCGTGCTTACAGCGGAGCGAATGTCCAGCAGTGGTCCTGGAATCAAAACAAGGGGCAGAGCTTCGTCCTCTCCGACGTCGTCTGGGACAATGAAGATGTAAACCGCAATTCCATCGCCTATGATGAGTTTAAGAAATTAAAGCATCAGGACAGGTTTGCCAATGCCAAAAAGCACCTGGGAATCGATGTCTCAAAGCACAATGGCAAGATCGACTGGAAAGAGGTAAAGAAGGCCGGAGTCGAGTTCGCTATTATCCGCGTGGGATACCGGGGAGTCGAGAGCGGCGCTCTGGGCGGCGATCCCTATGCCCTTGAAAATCTGCGCGAGGCCAAGGCGGCCGGGATCAAGGTCGGCGTTTACTTCTATTCTCAGGCTCTCAATGAGAGAGAGGGCGAAGAAGAGGCCAGGTACGCAGTCGACGTCGTGAAGAAGTCAGGCGTGTCCTTAGACCTGCCGGTCTTCATGGACTATGAATACTATACGACGACCAGCGGCCGTCTGGCCCTGGCGCACATCTCCAAGGACACAGCTACAGCGGCAGCCCTGGCCTTTTACCGCAGAGTGGAGCAGGAGGGCTACCGGTCGGGCATTTATGCCAGCAAGTCCTTCTTCTATGAGCAGCTGCACCCGGATCAGCTGCATGAACCTGTCTGGCTGGCTCACTACAACACCTACACCAACTACACGGGCAGCTTCAATCTCTGGCAGTATAGCTCCACTGGTCATGTGCCCGGAATCCAGGAGGGCAAGGGGAATGTCGACATGAACGTATGGTATGAGTGAATAGGATAGAATATGGAAGCGAAGATCAATTACACAATTCGCACCATGAGGGAAGAGGATTATGATCGGGTTCTTGCTCTCTGGAAGAGCATCCGTGGGCTCGGTCTGCGAAGCATCGATGATTCCAGAGAGGGGATTGCCCGCTTTATCCGCCGGAATCCGACGACTTCCATTGTGGCGGAGGCGGATGGGAGAATTGTGGGAACGGTCCTGTGCGGACACGATGGAAGAGAGGGAAGCTTCTATCACGTCTGTGTCGCTGACAGCTGCCGCAAGAGAGGAATCGGCGGGGCCATGGTGACAGCCGCCATGCTGGCTCTGCGCAGGGAGCACATCAATAAGGTGACTCTGATTGCCTTTCAATCCAACGAACTGGGCAATGCCTTCTGGCGGGAAGAGGGCTGGAGTCGAAGGGAAGATATTCATTCCTATGAGTTTATCCTGAACGGGGAGAATATCACCCGCTTTAACGGGCAGTCGGGTCTGACATAGAGCTTTGTTTTGTCAGAGGGCAGGAGAGGAGGTGCCAATGTATCAGGTGATCGAGGGCGGCGTTGCCGCTGCCAGTGGCTTTCGCGTCGGACATACTGCCGCGGGGATCAAGTACCAGGAGAGAGCAGATATGGCTCTGCTGGTCTCTGACAGCTCCTGCGCGGCTGCGGGTGTCTTTACCAGGAATGTGGTCAAGGCAGCGCCGGTTCTCTGGGACAGGCGGATTGTCAGGGAGAAGGGAACAGCCCGCGCCATTGTCGTAAATGCGGGAATCGCCAATGCCTGCACGGGTCAGCGGGGGCTTGGGGTCTGCGGGAAGACAGCAGATTGTGCCGCCAGGGCCCTCGGACTTGCGCCGGAGGAGGTTCTGCTGGCTTCTACCGGCGTGATCGGGATGGATCTGCCCCTGGATCGGATCTGCGCAGGAATCGGGGCTATGGCTTCTGACCTTCAGTCCGGCCCTGTGGCCGGTCATCGGGCAGCCAGAGCCATTATGACAACAGACACTTCTCCCAAGGAGGCGGCGGTGACGCTGACTTTAGATGGGAAAAGGGTGACCATTGGCGGTATGGTCAAGGGCAGCGGGATGATCCATCCGGATATGTGCACCATGCTCTGTTTTATCACAAGCGACTGCGCCATAGAGCAGAGCCTTCTGCAGCAGGCCCTGGCAACGGTTGTGCCGGATACGTTCAACATGATCAGCGTGGATGGAGATACTTCGACCAATGACACATGTCTGCTTCTCGCCAATGGACAGGCAGACAACCGAAGAATTGACAGGAAAAATGAGGACTATGAGGCGTTTGTCAAGGCCCTGTCAGCGGTCTGCGGCTCTCTGGCCCGGCAGATGGCCGCGGACGGAGAGGGGGCGAGCTGCCTCTTTGAGGTCAAGGTGAGAAATGCCCGCTCTGACGCGGAGGCCAGAATTCTGGCCAAGTCGGTGGTGACCTCTTCTCTGACCAAGGCGGCCATCTATGGTCATGACGCCAATTGGGGCCGCATACTCTGCGCTCTGGGATATTCCGGCGTGGACTTCGATCCGGATCGGGTAGACCTCTATTTCTCGTCTGAAAAGGGAAAAATCCAGCTGGTCAAGGACGGTCTCGCCCTTGATTACAGCGAGGCAAAAGCGACAGAGATATTGACCGCCCCAAAAATAACGGCGATTTGCGACATGAAACAGGGAGACCATGAGGCCACGGCCTGGGGCTGTGATCTGACTCATGACTATGTAACCATTAACGCGGACTACCGATCATAGGACCTGCAAGAGATGATTCGAGGAGAGAGGCACAGATGGAAAACGGCACGATTTCAGACAAGAAGATCGAAGAGATTCAGGACAAGGCCGCGACATTGATCGAGGCAATTCCCTATATTCAGCGCTTTAACCGCAAGGTGATTGTGATTAAATACGGCGGCAGCGCCATGCTGGATGAGGAGCTGAAAAAGGACGTCATCCAGGATGTGGTTCTCTTGAAGCTGGTCGGATTTAAGCCTGTCATTGTCCATGGAGGAGGCAAGGAGATCAGCAGCTGGGTCGGCAAGGTCGGCATGAAGCCGAGCTTCATCAACGGTCTGCGTGTGACGGATGAGCCAACCATGGAGATCGCAGAGATGGTCTTAAATCGCGTCAACAAGTCACTGGTCCGTATGGTTGAGGAGCAGGGAGTTCACGCCGTTGGAATCTCCGGCAAGGACGGCGGTCTGCTCAAGGTGACAAAGAAATTGTCCAAGGGGCAGGATATCGGCTATGTGGGAGAGGTCAAGGAGGTTCACCCGAAGATCCTGCTGGATCTGCTGCAGAAGGATTTCCTTCCGATTGTCTGCCCGATCGGGTATGACGATCACTATGATACCTATAATATCAACGCGGATACGGCTGCCTGCGCGATTGCCAGGGAGCTTCAGGCAGAGAAGCTGGCCTTTTTGACTGACATCGAAGGAGTCTATCAGGACTCGAATGATCCCAGGACGCTGATCTCAGAACTGACCGTCTCTGAGGCCCGCAAGCTGATGAAGGACGGCTGTATTACAGGCGGGATGCTGCCCAAGATAAACAATTGTATTGAGGCGGTTGAGAACGGGGTCAACAGGGTTCATATTCTGGATGGCCGACTGGCCCACTGCCTCCTTCTTGAGATCTTTACCGACAAGGGAGTTGGCACGGCCATGCTCTCTGATGATGCCGTATCAGCTGACAAAATATAAGGAGAGGACCGGTATGAAGCAGGAGGAATACATCAAAAGGGCAGAAGAGAACCTCTTTCATGTCTACAATCGCTTTCCCGTCGTCTTTGACCACGGGCAGGGGGTATACCTCTATGATACGGACGGGAAGAAATACCTGGACGCGGGCTCCGGGATCGGGGTCATGGCTCTGGGATATGGTGATCCGGAATACAACTGTATTCTGCACGAGCAGCTGGAACGGCTGATTCACAGCTCCAATCTCTATTATACGCCCCAGCTCGCGGCCGCCTCAGAGGCAGTGACTCAGGTGACCGGTATGGACCGGGTCTTTTTCACCAACTCCGGCGCCGAGGCAATCGAGGGAGCCTTAAAAACTGCCAAAAAGCATGCTTATCTGAAAAACCCGAAGGCCGGTCAGAAAATCATAGCCATGAAGCACAGCTTCCATGGCAGAACGGTTGGAGCCTTATCTGTCACAGGAACAGAACATTATCGCACCCCCTTTTATCCCCTGATGGATGGGGTCTGCTATGCTGAATTTAACAATCTGGAGTCCGTTAAGAATCAGCTGGAGGAAGGGGTCTGCGCCATTATCCTGGAGACCGTGCAGGGAGAAGGAGGGATCATCCCGGCCAGCAGGGAATTCCTGCGCGGGATCCGCCGGATTTGTGATGAGCGCGGCATTCTGATGATCGTCGATGAGATTCAGTGCGGTATGGGGCGCAGCGGGCGAATGTTCGCCTATCAGGACTATGGAATCCGCCCGGATATTCTGACCACGGCCAAGGCCCTGGGACTCGGCCTGCCAGTGGGAGCTTTTTGTGTCAGCCAGGACTTGGCTCAGACGTCTCTGGTCCCCGGAGACCACGGGACTACCTATGGAGGAAATCCCCTGGCATGCGCGGCAGTGACCGCCTCGATCCGTCTGATGCGACAGCGGAGAATCCCGGAGCATGTGACAGCCCTGTCACCGTATTTCGAGGCAATACTCCAGGGCATGGCAGATCGCTATGACTTCATCAGCTCCTATCGGGGCATTGGCTTTATGCGCGGGCTTGTGACGACCTTAGAACCGGGGCAGGTGGCGGCCAGGGCCTTAGAGGAGGGGCTGGTCATTCTGACGGCAGGCAGGGATGTCATCCGAATGCTGCCGCCTCTGATCTTTCAGGAGAGAGACTTTGACGAGTTAGAGGAGAAATTGATCCGTGTTTTCGATTCCTTTCGCTGACGGGCCGCGCACACTCTTCTCTTGCGCTCATCTTTGAAAAGGAGCGCTGTCGAAAAGGTAATACTGTCAAAAGTAATTCAGAGAGAAAAGCGATTCGAAGAGCAGTTCAGAGAAAAAGAGCAGTTCAGAGAAAAAACGATTCTAAGAAAAGCGATTCAAAGGGGAGCTTGTTCATGATTGGCGGAAGAAGTAAGCGATGGGGACTTCTGATCGGACTGGCGCTGGCCGGTTTGGTCGGCCTGAATGGCTGCGGTTCAACCGCGCTGAGGGCCGGTCAATCCGAGAGGGAAAGCAGCAGCCAGATTTCGAGGGAGGAAGACGGCCGGCAGGGACAGACGAAGGATTCGTCAGGTCAATCAGGCACAGGCGAAGAGGAGAGCAGGGACCAGTTTGATCCGGCGGACATTCCCGCCTATGAGGGGTCCGCTTTTGCCGTCATGCACAGGAATCGGCCCTACTTCAGCAGGGAGGAAACAGACGGTCTTTCGGGCCAGTCCTATTCTGAGCTTGATTCTATGGGACGCTGTGGGGTGGCCTGGGCAAAGATCAATCCGCAGCTCATGCCCACAGCCAGGAGAGGGGAGATCGGAGCTGTCAAGCCAAGCGGCTGGCATACCATTAAATACGCTGATATTATCAAAGACCGCTATCTCTACAATCGCTGTCATTTGATCGGTTATCAGCTGACCGGCCAAAACGCCAATCCCAAGAATCTGATCACAGGAACCCGCTATATGAATGTGAGCGGGATGGAACCCTTCGAGGACCTGGCGGCTTCCTATGTCAAGAGGACAGGGAATTCCCTTCTCTACCGGGTGACTCCCGTTTTCAGGGAAAATGAGCTTGTCGCCAGAGGCGTGCTCATGGAGGCTTACTCTGTCTCAGACGCCGGCAGGAGCGTCAGCTTCTGCGTCTTCTGTTACAATGTGCAGCCTGGGATCGAAATCGATTACAGGGATGGGAGCAGTCATCCCGACGGGAGCTATCAGCTGTCGGACGGAGACTATTTCTCCAGGGGCTTTACTGTGCCGAAGATCAGCACAGGAAGCTTCCAGAACTGAGGGGGGAAAGAGGAGAGAATGCGGCTGACAGGTCCGGGCCTGGCAGGACAGAAAATCTTTTTCAGGAGAGGAATTTTTCTGTGCTAAAATAGAGAAGTTATTGTGTGCATGTTTTTGAAAGGGAGCGCTTTCATATGGTGCAGAGTCTCTCGGATCTGTATTCGATGACCATTGACCGAGCCTATTATACCGCCGCCTACCTGATGAGGGATGAGCGGCTGACGCTGGATCTTCTGCTGATTTCTTATGCCAGAGCCCAGCAGTATCTCTCCATGCTCAGCGAGGGGGTTGGCCCCGGGGAGCTGATGGACCGTATCGTGGCCGCGAGCGGAATGACCATGCTGGCTCAGGTACACGAGGAGGATTACCGCAAAATTTTCGCGCAGAAAGAGACCGTGAGCCAGGGCTATGCCAAGAGGGAGCTTCTGTCCTCGGTTTGCCTGCCACAGAGCAGGGAGGATGACAGGAACAATCCCTACGAGAGGGCCGGAAACCGCCTTGTGACGGCCTTGCGTATTATGAATCTGCCCGAATCTCTCGCCGGATTTTTCTACTATGAGCTGTCGATGAGTCCGGAGGAGATCGCCGCGGCGATGGGGATTTCGGAGGAGCTTGTGGGCAGACATCTGACAGCGGCCTGCAATAAGCTGCGCCAGATGGCTTCTGACTGGATCCGGCAGGGGCGCATTCCCGCGGATGTAGATCCCATGCCCTTTTTGCTCTGGGGATTTGCGAGGGATCAGGAGAGGGATCGCTATCAGGGAGAGGATCTTTTGCCTCTGATTCAGGAACACCGGGAGGAGCTGCTCTCGGGGAAGGGTTTGTTCTGGGAGAACCCGGAACAAAATCAGGAGAGGACGACAGGGGGACAGGGCGCCGCTCTTGGTCTTGAAGCATGGAGAGAGCGCCTGTCAGACGGCCTGGATTGGCTGAAGTCAAAGTTTTCCTCATGACAGGGGCTTTGCGTCCGAAAGAAGAGGGAAAAATCTTCTGTGCGCGGAGCGGACATTTGATTGCCATGGATTGCTATGAAGAAGCCGTGGATTGACGTGAAGAAGCCACGGATTGACATGAAGAAGAGGAGAGAGTATGACAAGGAAGAAGAGATCGCGCGCGGGCTGCCTGCTTGCCATGGGACTGGCTGCGGCGCTTTTTCTGGCGTCCTGCGGCAGCCAGAACCGCCTCATGTTCGGAACCGGCGGAACCGCCGGTACCTACTATAGCTTTGGAGGCGTTTTATCTCAGTATATGACCAATTTTGCCGGAGTTAAGGTGACGGCGGTATCCACCGGCGCCTCCAAGGTCAATATTGAGTCTATTTCTGATGGGGACTACCAGCTCGGCTTTGCCCAGTCCGATGTCATGACCTATGCCTGGAATGGAACCCGCCTCTTTGAGTCCTCCGGCGCCAACCGGGACTTCCGCGTCCTCGGGGCCCTCTACAATGAGACGGTTCAGATCATTACCATGGACGACAAGATCCAGTCAGTCTCTGACTTAAAGGGCAAGAGCGTCTCAATCGGCGCGACCGGCTCCGGCGTCTATTTCAACGCCGTAGACGTCCTGAAGGCGGCGGATATCTCCCTGGATGAGATTCGCCCCCAGTACCAGTCCTTCGAGGATTCCAAGGAGTCCTTAAAGGATGGCAAGATCGACGCCGCTTTTATTGTGGCTGGCGCTCCTGTTACGGCAATTACCGAGCTGGCCACAACCAATGGGGTAAAGATCGTCCCGATTAACGGAACGACCCGCGACCGTCTGCTGGCGGATAACAAGTTCTATGCCGCGCAGACCCTGCCCGCCGGGACCTATCCCAAGCAGAATGATCCGATCGAGACGGTGACCATCAAGGCCACGGTTCTTGTCTCAAAGAATCTGGACCTGAATACAGTCTACAAGCTGACGGCAGCCATTTTTGACCACAGCCAGGACATCGCCAGGGAGAATGCCAAGGGCAAGGAACTGTCCGTGTCATCGGCAACGCAGGGGATCGATATTCCCTTCCACGTGGGAGCAGCTAAGTACTACGCGGAACACGGCGTCATTGTGAAGTCAGAAGAGTGAGAGAGGAGTCCCGATGAGCGATATGAATCAGACGGTGTCGTCCGCGGAAGTCGACGCCGTGATGAAGAAGTATGACCGAGAGTCCAACACCCGCATCTGGACCGGCAGGCCCGGTCTGGTTATCAAGTGTGTTATGGTGGGCTTTTCCCTTTTTTGCATTTATGTGACTTTGTTTGCGACATTTTTAGAGGAGATTCGTCTGACATCCTTTATGGCCCTGATCATCATGATGGGCTTCCTGGTCTATCCGGCCAAAAGAGGAGAGCAGAGAGAGAATCACATGCCCTGGTATGACCTGATTTTCACCATTCTGGGGACCGGTTCCTACCTCTACTTCACGTTTAACGCAAAGAGCATCGTCCTCCAGGGAACGCATTTCACAGTTCTTCAGATTCTGGTAGGGATTGTCGCTGTTGCCGCTTTGATCGAGGTGACCCGTCGCTGTGTCGGGATTCCCATCCTTTTAGTGGCCGGTTTTTTTATCCTCTACGCAGCTTTTTATGGTCTGACCAATCCGGACTTCTTTGGTCGTGTCCGCTACCTGATCCGCAATCTCTTCTACACGAAAGAGGGGATTTTCGCGACGCCCGTCAATGTCGCGTCTAAGTACATTGTGATCTTTATCATCTTTGGCGCCTTTTTGGAGAGAACAGGGATTTCGGGCTTCTTTATCGACCTGGCAAACTCCATAGCCGGTCGCTTCTCGGGAGGCCCCGCCAAGGTGGCGGTTATCTCCTCCGCCCTCTGCGGCATGGTATCCGGTTCTTCGGTAGGAAATACCGTGACGACCGGGTCTGTCACTATTCCTATGATGAAAAAGACCGGCTATCGCCCCGAGTTCGCGGGGGCCGTTGAGGCGGCTTCCTCGACGGGAGGCCAGATCATGCCGCCGATTATGGGAGCGGCGGCCTTTCTGATGGCGGATTTTGTTGGGATCCCTTACTCTGATATCATCAGCCGGGCCATTATTCCGGCTTTTCTCTATTTCGCAGGGATTTTCATCACCGTGCACCTGGAGGCCAAGCGGCTGGGCCTCAAGGGAGAAGAGCCTGAGAACCTGCCAAGGGCGAAGGAGCTCTTTAAGAAGATCTATCTGCTTCTCCCCCTGGTCATGCTGGTCTACTGGGTATCCGCCAATGTGATGACCATGCAGAAAGCGGCGGCCATCTGTATCCTGCTGTCGATCCTGGTCTCTCTCTTTCACAAGGACAATCGGATTACGCCGGGCAAGATCGTCGATGCCCTTATGGCAGGCGGCCAGTCCTCCATTACGGTGGGAGCAGCCTGCGGCGTGGCCGGCATTATTTCCGGCATTATCACCATGACCGGATTGGCAAATGAACTTGTAAACGGTATTGTGGGGCTGGCGGGAAACCGCCTGATCATCGCCCTGCTCTTGACCATGCTTGTCTGCATTGTTTTGGGCATGGGGGTGCCGACGACTGCCAATTACGCCATCATGGCGGCGACCACGGCGCCTATTTTAATCCGCATGGGGGTGCCGACTCTGGCGGCCCACTTCTTTGTGTTCTATTTTGGTATTGTCGCGGATATTACGCCCCCGGTCGCGCTGGCAGCCTACGCGGGATCCGCCATCGCCAGGTCCAATCCCATGAAAACGGCATTCAACGCCTCGAGACTGGCCATTGCCATCTTTATCGTGCCCTATGTCTTCTGCTATAACCCGGCCCTGCTTCTGATCAATACGACGGTGCCGACGATTATTCAGATAACGGTGACCTCCCTGATCGGGATCTTCGGCGTCGCTTCTGCCTTCGAGGGGTATCTTCTGGCAAAAATAAATCCTGTCGTCCGCGTTCTCTTTGCCCTCGGAGGCCTTATGCTGATCGATCCCAGGGCGCTGACGGACATCATCGGCATCGTGGTCATAGCGGTCTGTGTCCTGATCCAGTATCTGGCCTCCAGGAGCTCAAAGGGCGGCGCGGCTATGGCAGGCGTATAGGAAATGTTATAATAGCCTTCGCCTTTATGTGGGGTCGGCGAGAAGAGGATATGCCGACCGCCCGGCGATGATCAGAAATTGATTTTCTTTTGCGTGAGGTAGATTTATGGGCAAGTATTTCGGAACGGACGGATATCGGGGTGAGGCCAATGTAGTGCTGACGGCTGACGCCGCGTTTCGCGTCGGCAAGTTTCTGGGCTGGTATTACAGCAGGAATAAGAAGGAGGGCGAGGAGACCCGCATTGTCATGGGCAAGGATACCCGGCGGTCCTCCTATATGTTCGAGTACGCTCTGGCAGCAGGCATCACCTCGACGGGAGCGGACTGCTATCTGATGCATGTCACGACGACGCCCTCTGTCTCCTACGAGGCGAGGACAGAGGACTTTGACTGCGGAGTCATGATTTCCGCTTCGCACAACCCCTACTATGACAATGGGATCAAGGTCATCAACGGGGCGGGAGAGAAGCTGTCCGATGATATCATTGAGAAGATTGAGGCCTATTTGGACGGGAAGATGGGAGAACTCCCCCTGGCCACCGGGACCAAAATCGGCCGCACCGTCGATTTCGCCGCCGGCCGAAACCGCTATATGGGCTATTTGATCGCGACGGAGACCAGATCCTTCAGGGGCCGCAGGATCGCGATTGACTGCTCCAACGGGTCCGCCTCCAGTGTGGCGAAATCTGTCTTTGATGCTCTGGGAGCCGATACCCATGTGATCAACAATACGCCGAACGGGACCAATATCAATGACGGGTGCGGTTCGACGCATATCGAGGCCCTGCAGCACTATGTGATCGCCGAGGGCTGCGAGGTCGGCTTTGCCTTCGACGGGGACGCGGACCGCTGTCTGGCTGTCGACGAGAACGGTTGTCTGGTCAACGGCGATCAGATCATGTATGTCTGCGGCAGATTCTTAAATGAGCGCGGACAGCTGCACAAGAACACCATTGTGACCACTGTCATGTCGAATCTGGGACTCTACAAGGCATTGGACCGGGCCGGGATCCGCTACGAGAAGACGGCTGTCGGAGACCGCTATGTCTATGAGAATATGTCTGCCAATCACTTCTCCCTGGGCGGGGAGCAGTCCGGCCACATTATCTTCAGCCGGCACGCGACGACCGGCGATGGTATCCTGACGGCCTTAAAGATTATGGAGGCCTGTATTGAGCAGGGCAAGAGCCTGAAAGAACTGGCGGGGGACTGCGTCATGTATCCCCAGGTTCTGGAGAATGTCCGTGTGACGGACAAGGAGGCCGCCCAGAAGGATGAAGAGGTCCTGGCCGCTGTCAGAGCGGCAGAGCAGGCTCTGGGAGACGATGGGAGAATCCTGGTCAGAGCTTCGGGAACAGAGCCTTTGGTAAGGGTTATGGTTGAGGCCGTAAATGAGGAGACCTGCCGGAAATACGTCGATTCTGTCGTGCGTGTGATTCAGTCCAGAGGGTTTGCAGAAGAGGAAAGGCCTATGCTATAATCCCATTTGTTTGTGCACTTATACGCGGATTCGCGATAGGTGCTGAGGAAACAGTGGAATACACGTGTCCCGTCGTGCGCTTCGGCGGCTGACAAGGAGGAGCAGGAAATGAGCGTTAAGGTTGAAAATTTAGAGAAGAATATGGCGAAGCT
Organism: Shuttleworthella sp. MSX8B; assembly: GCF_000524295.1. Taxonomy (NCBI): domain Bacteria; kingdom Bacillati; phylum Bacillota; class Clostridia; order Lachnospirales; family Lachnospiraceae; genus Shuttleworthella; species Shuttleworthella sp. MSX8B. The sequence continues at coordinate 29,744 of NZ_JAQT01000027.1, read as the reverse complement.
GACCGTCGAGGTCGACGCGGCTGAGCTTGAGAAGGCTCTTGAGAGAGCATATCAGAAGCAGAAGAAGTCGATTTCCGTTCCCGGTTTCCGCAAGGGCAAGGTGCCCAGACAGCTGGTTGAGAAGATGTACGGACCCCAGGTCTTCTATGACGATGCCGCCAACGACCTGCTCTCAAAGGAATATCCCAGGGCATATGACGAGTGCGGTTTAGAGATCGCCTCACAGCCAAAGATCAATATTGAGCAGCTTGAGAAGGGCAAGAACTTCATCTTTACGGCCGAGGTCGCCGTGAAGCCGGAGGTAAAGCTGGCCGACTACAAGGGAATCGAAGTGACCAAGATCGATACGGACGTCACGGATGATGAAGTGAATACGGAGATTGATTTGGAGCGCAATAAGAACTCCCGTACCGTCACCGTAGATCGCGCCATTGAAAAGGGTGACACAGCCAACATCAACTTTGAGGGTTTTGTCGACGGACAGGCATTTGACGGGGGCAAGGGAGAGAACTACGATCTCAAGATCGGTTCTGGTTCCTTCATTGACAATTTTGAGGATCAGCTGATCGGCCATAGCGCCGGAGATGAGCTCGAGGTCAATGTCACCTTCCCTGAGAATTACCAGGAGAAGAGTCTGGCAGGCAAGGCGGCAAGCTTCAAGGTCAAGGTCAACGAGGTCAAGACGACCGAGCTCCCGGACCTGGACGACGAGTTTGCCCAGGATGTTTCCGAGTTTGACAGCCTCGATGAGTATAAGGCGGATGTCAGGAAGAAGCTGGAGGAGCGCAAGAAGGAGCAGGCAAAGCGGACCCAGCAGGACGAGGCTGTCGCCAAGCTTGCTGAGGCTTCTGAGATGGAGATCCCGGATCCCATGGTCGACTTCCAGCTGGATCAGATGATGAATGAATTCTCTCAGAATATGGCTCAGCAGGGATTGTCCATGCAGCAGTACCTGCAGTTTACCGGTATGAACATGGCCCAGTTCCGTGAGCAGGCCCGCCCGGACGCTCTGAGCAGGATTCAGTCCTCTCTGGTTCTCGAGGCTTTGGCCAAGGCGGAGGGACTTGTCGCCTCTGACGAGGATGTCGAGGAAGAACTCAAGAAGATGGCTGACAGCTACAAGATGGAGCTGGACAAGGTCAAGGAGCTGGTCGATGAGTCCCAGCGTGAGAATATGAAGAAGGATCTGGCGATCCAGAAGGCGGTTGACCTGATTTACGACAATGTCAGAGAAGTAGAGAAGAAGGAAGAGGACAAGAAAGAAGAGCCCGAGAAAGAGGAGTAATCGCATCACAGGCAGACAGAGGTGGAAATGCTCCCTTGTGGGGGCATTTTCGTCTCTTATGAAAGAGAGGGATTTCTATGGCATCAATGCCTTATGTAATTGAACAGAACAGCAGAGGAGAGAGGAGCTATGATATCTATTCAAGACTCCTCAAGGACCGGATTATCTTCCTGGGTGAAGACGTCAATGAGACGACGGCTTCCCTGATTGTGGCCCAGCTGCTCTTTTTGGAGTCTGAGGATCCCAATAAGGATATTCACCTCTATATCAATTCCCCCGGAGGGGTGGTGACCTGCGGGATGGCCATCTATGACACGATGAACTATATCAAACCGGATGTCTCAACCATCTGCATCGGAATGGCTGCTTCCATGGGGGCATTCCTTTTGGCGGGCGGCGCCAAGGGCAAGCGCTATGCCCTGCCTAATGCGGAGATTATGATTCATCAGCCCTCCGGTGGGGCCAAGGGCCAGGCGACGGAGATTGAAATCGCCGCAGAGAGCATTTTAAAGACCAAGCGCAAGATGAATCAGATTCTGGCGGACAATACCGGAAAGACCTATGAGCAGGTTGCGGCGGATACAGAGCGCGACCACTATCTGGACGCCAAAGAGGCTCTGGAGTACGGAATTATCGATCAGATTATTGACCACCGCTAAAGTGAAACACAGGAAGCAAGAGCAAGGGTAGCCCGTCAGGGATGCCCTTGCCATGTCTTTATCAATGAGGAGCAAGATGGCAAACAAGAAAAAAGACGGTGAGGTGCGCTGCTCTTTCTGCGGAAAGACCCAGTCGGAGGTGCGCAAGCTGATTGCCGGCCCGAACGGGGCCTATATCTGCGACGAGTGCGTCGATATCTGCGCGGAGATCATCGATGAGGATTTTGCCGAGGAAGGGCGTTTTGCCAAGCCGAGGGAGAGCTTTGAGATTAACCTGAAGAAGCCAAAGGAGCTAAAGGCCTTCTTAGACGAGTATGTCATCGGTCAGGATGAGGCCAAGAAGGTCCTTTCCGTGGCAGTCTATAATCACTACAAGAGGATTATGAAGGGGGATAAAACTGACGTTGAGCTGCAGAAGTCCAATGTCTTAATGCTGGGGCCCACCGGCTCCGGAAAGACCCTGCTCGCGCAGACCCTGGCCCGGACTCTTGGCGTCCCCTTCGCGATCGCGGACGCGACCACACTGACAGAGGCCGGTTATGTCGGCGAGGATGTGGAGAATATTATTCTCAAGCTGATCCAGGCTGCCGATTATGACGTCGAGAAGGCGCAGCTTGGAATTATCTACATTGATGAGATCGACAAGATTACCAAGAAATCTGAGAATGTCTCCATTACCAGGGATGTCTCCGGAGAGGGAGTGCAGCAGGCCCTGCTCAAGATCATCGAGGGAACTATGGCCTCTGTTCCGCCCCAGGGAGGGCGCAAGCACCCGCAACAGGAGCTGATCCAGATCGATACCACCAATATTCTCTTCATCTGCGGCGGCGCCTTCGACGGACTGGAGAAGATCATCGAGCAGCGGATTGAAGCCGGTTCCATGGGCTTTGGAGCCAATATCGTAGACAAGAAGAATCGGAGGATCGGAGATCTCTTAAGACAGGTTCTGCCTCAGGATTTCGTCAAGTTCGGCCTGATCCCCGAGTTCATCGGCCGCGTGCCCATCAATGTCGCCTTGAATCAGCTGACAGAAGAGGACATGATACACATTCTGACAGAGCCTAAGAACAGTCTCGTCAAGCAGTATGAGGCTCTTTTTGCCATGGATGACACCAGGCTCACCTTCACGGAGGAGGCCCTGCGAGAAATCGCCAGGAAGTCGATCGAGCGAAAGACCGGAGCCAGAGGTCTTCGGTCGATCATGGAGAATGTCATGATGGATTCCATGTATGAGATTCCGAGCGATGACTCTGTCAAGGAGCTGACCGTCACGGATCAGATGGTGGATGAGAACATGCTCCTGGCCCAGAAAGTGAGTCAATGATGGTCATCCGCAGTGTGGAACTGGAGACGGTGGCGGGAATTACATCCGCTCTCCCCAAAAATCAGCTGCCGGAAGTGGCTTTTGCGGGACGATCCAATGTGGGCAAGTCCTCTCTGATCAATGCTCTTATGAACCGCAAGGCCTATGCCAGGACCTCTTCTCAGCCGGGCAAGACGCAGACGATCAACTACTACAGGATCAACGATCAGATCTACTGCGTTGATCTGCCCGGCTACGGCTTTGCCAGGGTCTCCAGGGAAGAGAAGGCGGCCTGGGGGAAGATGATTGAGAAGTATCTGGTCACGTCAGAGCAGCTGGCGGCGGTCTTTCTCTTGCTGGATATTCGTCACAGGCCCAATGCCAATGACAAGCAGATGTTCGACTGGATTCAGTATATGGGCTACCAGGCCATTGTCATCGCGACCAAGGCGGATAAGATCAAGCGATCGCAGATCCCGGGCCAGCTCAGGCAGATGAAAGAGGAGCTCAAGGCGGATGAGGATACCATCATCATCCCCTTTTCCGCTTTGACCAAGCAGGGAAGAGAGGATATCTGGGACCTGATGGACCAGGTGATCGAGAACGCGGCAGGGAATGAAGAGGCAGAATGAAGACAGTTGGATTGATCGGAGGCCCATTTCGCTCTGCGGGATGAAAACGAGAGAGAGTAAAGAAATATCTGTAGGAGATAGAGGGAATATATGTCTGATGACAACAATTATGAGGAGATCTGCAGTGTATGCCACCGCAATTCTTCCGTCGCCGGCAAGATGATCCATCTGCCGGGCAATCTGACCATCTGTGCCGACTGTATGCAAAAGAGCCTTGAGACAATCGAGCGGATGGGCTTTCCCATGGATCCCGGCTTGCTGCAGCAGATGATGCCGGGCGTCTCCGGGAAGACAGATCCGAAAAGCCCCGATCGGAATGCTCTGAAGTCAGATGTGGTCAACCCGGACGGAAGCCCCCTGCGACAGGATCAGTTGACACAGGGGCAGGAGTCGGCGCAAACCGCTGACAGGGGGTCTGATGAAAACCCGGCAGGAAATTCCGGGGAGAAAACTCCGGATCCTAAGGACCGCCTGGAACAAAATACCGGAGAAGACAGGGAAAACCCCAATCAGGACCCGGGTCAGGAAGTTAAGACCAGCCCCAATCAGGACCCCGGACAGAATTCGAATAATCCCTTTGCCGGTTTTCCCGGCTTTGGCATGTTTAATCTGGGCGACCTCTTCAATGGCGGCATGATGGGAATGGGCCAGGGGCCCAGGATCAAGAAGCGGACGAAGCCGGGAGAGAAGAGCGGGGCCGACGGGCAGAAGGATGAGGACGACTATCCCACACTGAATATCAAGGATATCCCCGCCCCACATAAGATCAAGGAACAGCTGGACCAGTATGTGGTGGGACAGGACAAGGCGAAGAAGATGATCTCCGTGGCTGTCTACAACCACTACAAGCGCATCGCCTCCGAGCAGGAGAATCAGAGAGAACTGGGAACGCCGGAGGATCTGGATGGAGTTGATATCGAGAAGTCCAATATTCTGATCATCGGGCCGACCGGAAGCGGAAAGACCTACATGGTTCGCACCTTAGCCAGACTTTTGGATGTGCCCTTAGCAATCACGGATGCCACTTCCCTGACGGAGGCCGGCTATATCGGAGACGATATTGAGTCCGTGGTTTCCAAGCTTCTCGCCGCCGCTGATAACGACGTAGACCGGGCAGAGCAGGGGATCATTTTTGTCGATGAGATCGACAAGCTGGCCAAGAAGAAGAACACCCACTCACGGGATGTCTCCGGCGAGAGCGTGCAGCAGGGGATGCTCAAGCTCTTAGAGGGGGCGGAAGTGGAAGTGCCCGTGGGGGCCTCTTCCAAGAACGCAATGGTGCCCATGACGACCGTGAATACAAGGAATATTCTCTTTATTGTGGGCGGCGCTTTTCCGGGCCTTGAGGACATTATCAAAGAGCGGCTCTCCAAGCGTTCCTCCATGGGCTTTACATCAGAGCTCAGAGGGGATGTCGGTAAGGATGTCCACATCCTGGAGAAGGTTCGGAGTGAGGACTTGCGCAATTTCGGCATGATTCCGGAGTTTTTGGGGAGACTTCCCATTGTCACGGCCTTTGAACAGCTGGACGAGGATATGTTCGTCCGCATTCTGACGGAACCGAAAAACGCGATTATCAAGCAGTATCAGAAGCTCCTGGCCCTGGATGAAGTCAGGCTGACCTTCTCAGACGGAGCCTTCCGCGCCATCGCAAGAAAAGCGGCTGAAGAGGAGCTGGGAGCCAGAGCCCTGCGCGCCATCATCGAGGAGTACATGATGGATATCATGTATGAGATCCCCAAGGATCCGGATATCGGAGAGGTGGAGATTACAGAAGATTACATTGAACATAAGGGCGGCCCCAGGGTGACCATGCGCACGGTACTGCCCCAATCCCAGGAGAAGGGATCTGCCTGATTCCGGCAATGTGTAAGAGTTGCAGATGGTGCGTCTGTGCATTATCGTGCGAGAGATGAGGAGGAAATAGAATGGCATTTATCGCTGTAATCGTCGGTCTTATCATCCTGGCTGCGATCGTGGTCTATGTGGTCAGCTACAACGGGATTGCAGGCCTGCGTAAGCAGACAGAGGAGGCTCTGGCCACCATGGAGTCTGTCCGCAGGGCTTATGAGGAGAAGCAGGCAAAAGGGATGACCGAGGAAGAAAAGAAGAAGGAAGACCAGGATCTGGAATACGCCGTTCGCTATTTCAACGGATGCGCCAGAAGCTACAATCAGAGAATTGAGACCTTCCCGGGCAATCTGATCGCCGATATGCTTCATTTGCCCCCGGCCAAACTCTATGCGGGAAATGATTTTGAACAGTAGAAGGAGAGAAGGGATGAAATACAGAATGCGCAGAAGAGGGCTTGGCGCTGTTATCCTTGCTCTCGGACTCCTGCTGCAGTCGTGTCTTTTGTTCGGCATGCCCGCCCATGCCGCGGACAATGTCTTTGGAAATACGGACAAGCTGGATCTGACTCCCAGTGAGGATTTGATCCCGAGTCACGATGGCAGCGACGGCCTGGCGGACGGCTATGTGATGGATTCCTATCACGTTGATGTCCAGGTGAAGGAGGATAATACCTATGAGGTCAAAGAGACCTTCGCGGCCTATTTTACAAGTCAAAAGCATGGTCTGATCCGCACGATTCCGACGACGGGGACTTATCGGAGAGAGGACGGGAGTTCAAGCAGCTTTCGGGCCAGGGTGACGGATGTCCGGGCCAATGTCAAGTCCAGTGTGGAGAGGTCCAATGGAAAGGTCAGGATTAAGATGGGGGATGCAGGCGCCTATGTCTACGGTCCCAAGACTTATACCATTTCCTACCGCTATCAGCTGGGCAAGGATACTCTGAAGGGAGCGGATGAATTCTACTATAATCTGATCGGAACCAGCTGGAATACAACGATCGGCAATGTCAGCTTTCAGATTACGATGCCAAAGGAGATCACCGAGGACCAGGCGAAGAGCCTTGGTTTTACCTCCGGAGGATATGGAAGCGGCCGAACGGGAGACACACTCTATCAGATCAAGGGAAATACGGTCCAGGGTAAGCTGATGCGCCAGCTGAAGAGCAATCAGGGCTTTACCGTCCGTATGACTCTGCCGGAGGGCTATTACACCTATCCTGTGGACTATAGTCTCTTTCTGGTCATCGGACTTGCCCTTTTAGGCATTTTTGTGGCGGTGATTTTCTGGTTCATCTTTGGCAATGACAGAAAGGTTGTGGAGAGTGTTCAGTTCTACCCGCCGGAGGGCTATAACAGTCTGGATGTAGCCATGGCCTATCACGGCAAGGTCAGTATGTCGGATATTCCCTCTTTGATCCCCTACCTGGCCAATGAAGGCTATCTGACCATCCGGGATAAGAAGAGAGAAAGCGGCGGGGACCTTCCCTTTTCCGGGGGCCTTACGAAAAATATCAGTTTTGAGCGCGTATCCCACTACAAGGGGAGCAACGAGAGTGAGCGTCTCTTCATGCAGGGCTTCTTTAAATCTGGGAGCAAGGTCAAGCATTCCGACTTAAAGGGCAGCTTTCATGAGACCTGCGAGGCGATTCTGAGACAGGAGAATCTGCACTCCAAGGTAAAGGAGGAGAATTACACGAACCAGGAGTTTTTGATCGACGCGATCCTTCTGATATTCGTGGCTCTGATTTCCTTCGTGGCCATTTTCAGCGGGCTTAACGCGGAGGGAGCTTCGACTTTGGCCTCTTTCATCAGTGGCTTGATTGTCGCGGCGATTATGAGCTTTGTTGCCGTCCATGTCGCCGGATTGGTCAGGATCGGAGGCATCAGTGTCGGCGGGGTCAGCGGACTCAGTATTCCGGCCCTTTTGTGGCGCATTGCCAGCTCCTGGATATTTCTGGCTCTGATCTTCTATGCGGGGAAGAGCTTTTTATCCTCTCTGGCAGGCTTTTTTAATTATTTTACCGGAGGACTTTTGCTTCGACTTCTGGTCGCGATCACGGCTACTCTGATCATCGCCTTCTTTATGCACTTTATGCCCAAGCGCACGAGCAAAGGAGATGAGATCTACGGGCGGATCCTCGGTTTTCGGACCTTTTTGCAGACCGCTGAGAAAGATCGCCTACAGATGCTGGTGGATGAGAATCCCCAGTACTTCTACAACATTATCCCCTTTGCCTATGTTCTGGGCGTATCGAAGGTTTGGATGGACAAATTCAAGGACATTACCATGCCTGCTCCGTCCTATCTGGCGGGTGCTGACAGGGGAGATGCCTTCTGGGACTACTATTATTTTTCCAGCCTGATGAACGCGGTCAATCACGATATCTATCACGCGTCTGTCACGCTTCCGGCATCCGATTCCTCCTCCTGGGGAGATTTCGGCAGCGGAAGTTTTGGGGGCGGCTCCGGCGGAGGTTTCTCCGGGGGCGGCTCCGGCGGCGGCGGCGGTTCTTCCTGGTAGATCAAAACCGGTTACCCCCTGTGAAAATTCCCGATGGAGAAACACAGGGGGATTTCTTTCGGCTATAATGGTAGCAGCAAACGTAGATTCTGGACGAGGTGAGAGCATGACCGATCTGGAACTGGTCAAAGCAGCAGAGGCTTATGCCAGGAAGTGCCACGCGGGACAGACAGACAAATGCGGGGTGCCCTATATCGAGCATCCGCGCACAGTGGCCTCGCTTCTTCGCGACCCCAAGGAGAAATGCGTTGCCTGGCTCCACGATACGGTAGAGGATTCTTCCGCGACCGTCGAGGACATCCGGTCGATCTTTGGAGATGAAATCGCGGACGCGGTGGAACTTTTGACCCATGACAAGAGCATGCCCTATCTGGACTATATCAAGAGACTGGCGGTCAATCCCCTGGCCCGCAGAACCAAGATGGCGGACCTCTTTCACAATATGGATGAGAGCCGCTTTGAGGGGAGGAAGATCCCGGGGCGCCTGGTCTGGAAGCGGGCCAATTGCTATCTGCCGGCATTTGATTACCTGGAGCAAGTCGGCCGGGAGGAAGGTGAAAAGGAGCGGTTTTATGAAAAGGATGAGAGGGAAGTGGAAATCCATCTGACCAGGCATGACAAGAGGACAGGAACTTCCGAAAAGGGGAGCAGAGAGGGGGAAGGATGAAAATTACATTTATTGGAGCCGCGCATGAGGTGACCGGATCCTGTCACTATGTGGAGGCAGGGGATAAGAAGTTCCTGGTGGACTGCGGTATGGAACAGGGGGCGGATATCTATGAGAATCAGGAGATTCCGGTCAATCCGTCTGACCTGGACTATATTTTTGTGACCCATGCCCATATCGATCATTCCGGCCTTTTGCCCCTGCTCTATGTACACGGCTTTCGGGGAACGATCTTTTCCACAGAGGCGACCAGGCAGCTCTGCAATATTATGCTCAAGGATTCTGCCCATATTCAGGAGCAGGAGGCGGAGTGGAAGAACCGCAAGGCGCAGCGAAGCGGGGGACAGCTGGTAGAGCCCATGTACACAAGCAGGGACGCGGAAAAGACGCTGCAGCTCTTTGAGGGAATTGCCTATGGACGCAAGATAGAGGTCAGCGAGGGGATTCAAGTCAGATTCAATGACGCTGGACATCTGCTGGGGTCTTCTTTCATCGAGATCTGGCTCAGGGAAAATGGGATAGAGCGCAAGATCGTATTTTCCGGAGACCTCGGCAATCATGACCGGCCGCTGATCAAGAATCCGGAGCATGTGACAGACGCGGATTACGTGTTGATAGAGTCCACCTATGGGGACCGGGTTCACGACAAGCCTCAGGACTTCGCGGTCCCGCTTGCCCAGGTGATACTGGACACCTTAAAGAGGGGCGGAAACATCGTGATTCCGGCCTTCTCCGTGGGAAGAACCCAGGAGCTGCTCTACTATATCCGAAGGATCAAGGAGGAGGGGCTGATTCCCGCCCCTTACACCGATTTCGAAGTCTATATGGACTCTCCTCTGGCGGTGGAGGCGACGAATGTCTTCAACAAGTCTGTCTCGGAGTGCTTTGACCAGGAGGCCCTGGAGCTGGTGCAGAAGGGAATCAATCCCATCGCTTTCCCGGGGCTGCGGGTGGCGGTCTCCTCTGAGGAGTCCAAGGCCATCAATTTCGATGAGAAACCCAAGTTGATCATCTCCGCGTCCGGTATGTGTGAGGCTGGCCGGATCCGCCATCATCTGAAGCACAATCTCTGGAGGCCGGAGTCCTCCGTGATCTTTGTCGGCTATCAGGTTCCGGGAACCCTGGGCTACAACCTCTTAAATGGAGCCAGACACATCAAGCTCTTCGGAGAGGAAGTGGAGGTCAGGGCTCAGATCTGCGAGCTGCCCGGCATCTCCGGCCACGCCGACCGGAACATGCTTCTGGAGTGGCTTGGCGGGTTTAAGGAGGCTCCGTCCAGGGTTTTTGTCGTACACGGAGAGGATCAGGTGACGGATGCCTTTGCCGCCGCGATCAAGGAGACATGCGGCTATGACAGCTATGCCCCCTATTCCGGGGACAGTTTTGACCTGATCACAGGAGATCAGGTCGCCGTCGGAAGCCATGTCAGGAAGGAGAAGGTCCCGGGGAAGGCGCGTACGTCTTCTGCTGTCTTCGGTCGCCTTGTGGCTGCGGGAGAGAGGCTTATGGCAGTCATTCGCCGGTCTGAGGGAGGGGCCAACAAGGATCTGGGCAAGTTCGCCGATCAGATCGATGCACTGAGCAATAAGTGGGACAGATAGTCCCTGCCGTGTGTTCGAAACCATCCACACGTAAAACAAAACTAAGGAGATTACAAATGAACAAAAAGAAACTCAGTACCCTGTTTATCGTCCAGGCGGCTATGATTGCGGCGATCTATGTCGTTTTAACCGTCTTTATTTCCGCCTTCGGACTGGCCAGCGGGGCCATTCAGGTTCGTATTTCAGAAGCCCTCTGTATCCTGCCGGTCTTTACGCCGGCGGCGGTTCCGGGGCTTTTTGTCGGCTGCCTGATCGCCAATATCATTGTCCCCGGGGCGGGACTGGCCGATATTGTATTCGGGAGTCTGGCGACTTTGATCGCGGCGGTATTCAGCTACCTGCTTCGAAAGAAGGGCTTTCTCGCGACCCTGCCCCCGGTGATCGTCAATGCCATCATCATTCCTTTGGTCTTAAAGTATGCCGGCGGCCTGGGAGATGCTTTCTGGTTTTTGGCCTTAACCGTCGGCGCGGGAGAGCTGATCTCGGTCTGCCTGCTGGGCTGGCTCTTAAAAGTCCTTCTCTGGAAATATCGCAATATTATCTTTAAAACAGATGACTTCAGCAGGAATGCGTGAGGCTGAGATGAAGAAGAGGTGGACTTGACTTGCCGAGATAAGGAATAAATGCCTTTGGCTTACAGAGACGGGGAATAGGTGCCCTCGGGCATACAGAGATAAGTAAGGGAAGGCCCCGGCTCTGTGACAAAAGGGGCGGGTTATGCTAGAATCTAACAGATTTTGTGGGATTACAGGCATGATGCTTTGTGCCTGATTTTGCGTTTGATGAGGGGCTGATGAAAGGGCCCTGTACCAGTGGATGTGAGGATGATCTATGCAAGAACTTCTTGAACTGATTAGCGAGCGGGTCGCGAACGCCTTTGAGGCGGCCGGATATGACCGCAAGCTTGGCCGGGTGACCGTATCCAACCGACCGGACCTGTGCGAATACCAGTGCAACGGCGCTATGGCGGGGGCTAAAACCTACCACAAGGCCCCCTTTATGATCGCGGATGAAATAGCGGACCGCCTGTCTGGCGATGAGATGTTTGCGTCTGTAGAATCCGTCAAGCCGGGCTTTCTCAACATCAGGATTTCTGGGGACTTTCTGGCGGACTATGCCAATCAGATGGCGGCAGATCAGGAGCGCCTGGGCCTTGAGAAGGAGAGGAATCCCAGAAGCATTATTATCGATTATGGCGGGCCAAATGTGGCGAAACCCCTGCATGTGGGACATTTGCGCAGCGCCATCATCGGCGAGGCAGTCAAGCGGATTGCCCGTTTCGCGGGCAATCAGGTCCTGGGGGATATTCATCTGGGAGACTGGGGTCTGCAGATGGGCCTGATTATCACGGAGCTGCGTGAGCGCAAGCCGGACCTGGTCTACTTCGACGCGGATTATCAGGGGGCCTACCCTGAGGAGGCGCCATTTACCATCTCGGAGTTGGAGGAGATCTACCCCTGCGCCTCAGGCAAGTCCAAGGAGGATGAGGGCTATCACGCCGCTGCCATGCAGGCGACCAATGAACTGCAGCAGGGGAGAAGGGGTTATCAGGCTCTTCTGGAACACATTCTTCGTGTCTCTGTCAGCGATTTAAAGAAGAACTATGAGAAGCTGTCAGTCAGCTTCGATCTCTGGATGGGAGAGTCCGATGCTCAGCCCTATATTCCGGCTATGGTAGAGAAAATGAAGAGGGATGGATTCGCCTATCTCTCCGAGGGGGCCCTGGTCGTCGATGTGGCGGAGGAGTCAGACACAAAGGAGATGCCTCCCTGTATGATTCTGAAGTCGGATGGCTCAGCGCTCTACAACACGACAGACCTGGCCACCCTGGTTATGCGGGAGGAACGCTATCAGCCCGATGAGATCATCTATGTGGTGGATAAGCGCCAGGAGCTCCATTTTACCCAGTGCTTCCGCGTGGCCAGAAAGACGAAAATTGTCCCCCCGGAGACCGGGCTGGTATTCCTGGGCTTTGGAACCATGAACGGCAGGGATGGAAAGCCCTTTAAGACCAGAGACGGCGGGGTCATGCGCCTTGAGAATCTGCTCGCCGACGTCAACGCAAAAATGCTGGAGAAGATCCTGGAGGGCGGTCATATGCAGAAAGAGGAGGCCGGCAGGACGGCGGAGATCGTCGGTCTGGCCGCCTTAAAATACGGGGATCTCTCGAACCAGGCCTCCAAGGACTATGTGTTCGATCTGGACCGCTTTACTTCCGCGGAGGGTAACACCGGCCCTTATATTCTCTATACCATTGTGCGCATCAAGTCGATTTTAAAGCGCTATGAGGAGGAGAATTCCTTGGAGGGCCTTCGCGTTCTGCCTCCGGCTTCGCCCAGCGAAAAGGATCTGATGCAGCTGGCGGCCCGTTTCGGAGATAACTTCAGGACTGCCTATGAGGAGCTGGCGCCCCACAAGTTATGCGCCTATATCTATGAGCTCTCCAATGCCTTCAACCGTTTTTATCACGAGACGAAAATTCTGTCTGAGGAGGATGAGGAGAAAAAGTCCTCCTGGATTGCCCTGCTCTCACTGACAAAGAGGATCCTTGAGAAGAGCATCGACCTCCTGGGATTTGCGGCGCCGGAGCGCATGTAAAGATTAAGACACTTGACAGAGGTGATAGGATAGAAGTATAGATTAGCCACCAGAGGTTCTGGTGGCTAACTTGATGGAGCACAACTTATCTGCCAACTCCGCGATAGGCGGACGCAGAGAGCTGACGAAGAGGAGAGCGAACAGCCTGCTTGTCGCTGCGTGTTCTCCTTCCTGAGAAAGGAAGAAAAATGGCTAAGACCAAAATTGATATTATTTCCGGATTTTTGGGAGCGGGCAAGACGACCTTCATGAAGAAGCTGATCGGCGACGCCTTAAAGGATGAGAAGGTCGTTATTGTTGAGAATGAGTTCGGTGAGATCGGCATCGACTCCGGTTTTCTCAAGGAGACAGGCATCACCGTGTCTGAGATTAACGGCGGTTGCGTTTGCTGTACGCTGGTCGGCGACTTTACAGCGAATCTGAGAGAAGTTATTGAGACCTATCACCCGGACCGGATTCTCGTGGAGCCCTCCGGTGTGGCCAAGCTGTCGGACGTTATGGTATCTGTCATGGAAGTGGCGGAGACCATGGATTGTCAGATGGGAGCCCTGGTGACCGTGATCAATGCGCTCAAGGCCTCCAAGCAGCTCAAGGCCTTCGGGGAATTCTTTATTGACCAGATTGAGCACGCGACGACGATCGTTCTCTCCCGCAGTCAGAAGGCCAGTCCCGAGCAGCTGGAGTTCTGCACCAGACAGATTCAGGAGCATAATCCCAAGGCTACAGTAATTACCACACCCTGGGATCAGCTGACCGGCAAGGTGCTTTTGTCCGCGATTGAAGGTAAGGATTCCCTGGAGGTACAGGCCCTGGCATCCTTGCATCATGAGCAGGAGGAGGCAGAACACCATCATCATGATCACGAGCACGGAGAGGGCCATGCTTGCTGCCACCATGATCACGATCATGAACATGAGGAAGGCCATAGCTGTCACCACGATCACGAGCATGGAGAGGGCCATGCTTGCTGCCATCATGATCACGACCATGAACATGAGGAAGGCCATGGCTGTCACCACGATCACGAGCATGGGGAGAGCCACGGCTGTTGCCATCATGACCACGGGCACGGTCACCATCATGCGGATGATATATTTACGACCTGGGGAAAGGAGACACCGCATGTCTTCGCCCGGGAGACGATTGAAAATGCCATGAGGGCTTTTGCAAAGACCGAGGACTATGGCTACATTGTCCGGTCCAAGGGGATTGTGCCCTGTGAAGACGGTACCTGGCTCTATTTTGACCTGGTCGACGGGGAGTATGAGATCAGGACCGGTGAGCCAGATTATACCGGACGTCTGGTTGTGATCGGCACGGATGTCAGGGAAGAGAAGCTGGAGGAAGTCTTCGGTCTCGTATGATCGGTCTCGCATGAGATGACAGTTTGGGCAGAGAAAAGAATCTGAAGAGTCTGGGCCAAAAAGGCCAAAGAAATGTGTTCTGAGAGAGGAGAGCCCATATGGCGACAGAAATTCCCGTTTATTTTTTCAGCGGATTCATGGATTCCGGAAAGACCAGCCTGATCCGAGAGACCCTTTTTGAGAACAACTTCACGGAGAACGGAAGCCGCCTCCTTTTGATCGCCTGTGAGGATGGAGATGAGGAGTATGACGAGGCAAAGCTGGCGTCAATTGGCGGGGAGCTGGTCTGGATTGAGAAGGAAGAAGATTTCACCTATGAGAAGTTGGTGGAATTGAATGCTCAGTACCGGCCTGATCTGGTTTTTATCGAGTACAACGGAACCTGGGAGACAGGTCCCGTCTATGAGATGCGGCTGCCCGCGGGATGGATCATCGTACAGTCTCTTGCGACAGTGGACGCGGGGACTTTTGAGATGTACCAGCTGAATATGCGGGCTATGATCATGGAACAGCTCTTTCATGCCGATGTTGTGATCTTCAACCGCTGTGACGACAAGACCCCAAAGACCAAGTTTCGGGCAGCGGTCAAGGCCGTAAACCGCAAGGCCCAGCTGGTCTATGAGCGGGCGGACGGCAGTGTGGATGAGGCAGAAGAGGCTCTTCCCTTTGATCTCAACGCCGATCCTCTGGAGATCACCGATGCCGACTACGCGCTCTGGTTTATGGACTGCATGGACCATCCCGACAAGTATGACGGAAAGAGGGTGCATTTCACGGCCCTGGTCTATAATCCCCAGGAGGGAGAGGGCAGGAACCGGAGAAATGTCTTCGTGCCCGGCCGCTTTGCCATGACCTGCTGTATTGAAGACGTTCAGTTTCTGGGCATGAAAGCAAAGTATGACAAGGCTTATGAGATTCAACACAAGTCATGGATCGATTTGACAGCGGAAATCAGGTATGAGTTCGCCAAAGAGTATTCCGGCAAGGGTCCGGTTCTCTATCCCGTCTCAATTAAATCGGCAGACAGGCCTGAGGACGAGCTGGTTTACTTTTCTTAATCCGGATCTTATGATCGCCCCGGGCAGGAAGCTCATTCGATGGCGAATCAGGAAGAATAAAAGGAACGGAAGATCAGGAGAGTTCGTGAGAAATGACGGGCTCTCTTTTTATGACACTTTTCATATTGTCCTCGAAAAAGTGGGCAAAGTCAGCCGCAATCCGTAGATAATGAGGGGCTGAAATGGTATCCTTATGGCTGACGGCAGCACGCCGTTGTTGGCACAGGTATCCCCATTTTACCCGGGGATCATTTGGGAGGAAAACTATGTATCAGATCCTGAGTAAGGCAAAGCTTGCCGACAAGATCTTTGAGATGGTGGTCAGGGCGCCCCGTGTGGCACACAAATGCCTGCCGGGCCAGTTCATCATCGCCAAGATTGACGAGACAGGAGAGCGCATTCCCCTGACGATCTGCGACTATGACCGCGAAGAGGGGACCATCACCATCGTCTTTCAGACAGTGGGCGCTTCGACGGAGCGCATGTCCTTTCTGGAAGCAGGAGAGGCATTTGAGGACTTCATTGGTCCTCTGGGTCGTCCCTCGGTTCTCTGTCTGGAGGGGAATCTCGACAAGACAAGAGAGAAGAAGATCGTATTTATCTGCGGCGGCGTCGGAACGGCGCCTATTTATCCCCAGGTCAAGTGGCTCAAGGAGCATGGGATTCCCGCAACCGTTATCATGGGCTCCCGCAACAAGGATCTTCTCTTCTATGTGGACAACATGAAGGAGGTCGCGGAACACCTCTATGTCTGCACGGATGACGGCTCCTACGGTTTTCACGGGATGGGAACCAATCAGCTGCAGGCCCTCTGGGATCAGGGAGACCGCTTCGATCACTGCGTTGCCATCGGCCCTATGATCATGATGAAATTCGTCTGCAAGCTGACTGCGGAGCTCGGCATTCACACGGAGGTTTCCATGAACCCCATTATGGTGGACGGAACCGGTATGTGCGGGGCCTGCCGTATTTTGGTTGGAGATGAAGTTAAGTTTGCCTGTGTGGACGGGCCCGAGTTTGACGGCCACAAGGTAGACTGGGATGCGGCTATGGTGCGCCAGCAGCAGTATAAGACGGCAGAGGGCAGGGCCATGCTTGCCCTTAAGGAAGGCAAGACACATCACGGCGGCTGCGGCAATTGCGGAGGTGACAGATAATGGCACAGGATATGATGGTAAGAGTGCCGATCGCCGAGCAGGAGCCGGCGGTTCGCGCTAAGAATTTTGAAGAGGTATGTCTGGGTTACACAGAAGAAGAGGCGATCCTTGAGGCTAATCGCTGCCTCAACTGCAAGAATCCCCGCTGTGTGGCAGGCTGCCCTGTGAGTATCAATATTCCTGCTTTCATCCAGGAGATCAAGGCGGGAGACGCTGCAGCGGCTTATCGGACGATTTCACTGTCCTCGGCCCTGCCCGCTGTCTGCGGCCGCGTCTGTCCCCAGGAGACCCAGTGCGAGGGCGTCTGTGTCCGGGGCATCAAGGGTCAGCCTGTGGCAATTGGCAAGCTAGAGCGCTACGCCGCGGATACTGCCGCCGCCCGGGGGATTATGCCAGAGAATCACTCCAAGCCCAATGGGCATAAGGTCGCTGTGATCGGGGCGGGCCCTGCCGGTCTGACCTGTGCCGGAGATCTGGCTAAGATGGGCTATGACGTCACGATTTTTGAGGCCCTGCACAGGGCCGGCGGCGTGCTTGTCTATGGGATCCCGGAATTCCGTCTGCCCAAGGACAAGGTGGTTCGTCACGAGGTGGAGAACGTCAAGGCACTGGGCGTCAAAATCGAGGAGAATGTCGTCATCGGGCGTTCTGTTACCATTGACGAGCTGATGGAAGAAGAGGGCTTTGAGGCGGTATTCATCGGATCCGGCGCGGGTCTTCCACGCTTCATGGGAATTCCCGGGGAGCAGGCCAACGGGGTCTTCTCGGCCAATGAGTTTTTGACTCGCAACAACCTGATGAAGGCCTACGATGATGACTACGATACCCCCATTTCCCGGGGGAAAAAGGTTGTTGTGGTCGGAGGCGGCAACGTGGCCATGGACGCGGCCCGCACGGCCCTTCGCCTGGGCGCTGAGGTGCATGTGGTCTATCGCCGCTCTGAGGAGGAGCTTCCGGCCCGCGCGGAGGAAGTGCACCACGCGAAGGAAGAGGGGATCATCTTTGACCTCCTTCAGAATCCCACGGAAATTCTGGTCGATGAAAAGGGCTGGGTCAAGGGATGTCGGATTATCAAAATGGAACTGGGTGAGCCGGATGAGTCCGGCCGCCGTCGTCCCGTTGAAATTCCGGGCTCTGAGTATGAAATCAACTGTGACACGGTGATTATGTCTCTGGGAACCTCTCCAAACCCCCTCATTTCCCATACAACCAAGGGGCTGGAGACCAACCGTCGCGGCTGTATTGTGACGGAGGGTGAGTTCGGGGCAACCACCAAGGAAGCGGTTTACGCGGGCGGAGACGCGGTGACCGGAGCAGCTACCGTCATTCTGGCCATGGGCGCCGGCAAGGAAGCCGCGAAGGGTATCGATCAATACTTTAAGAATAAGTGAGTGTAAAATGGCAATTCGGATTAAGGATCGTCTCAAGGCTCTGGCCATTGACGACCATAAGACATTGGATATCATTCGGGCTTTTTCCGACCGCGGCGACAGGGAGACCTTCCTTGCCATGCTGGATCAATTTGCGGGAATCGATATGATCTCACCTTCGACTGTGGACGACGAGGGGAATGCGCACCCGGTCTTTTTGCAGGACGAGCAGAAGGCCTTCTGGCTGCCTCTGTATACCTCCGTCAATTCGCTTCCCTCCGGGGATGGGGCGCCAAAGTCAGACGCTCTGACCAAAGTGCCATTCCTGGGGGCCTGCCAGTTGACTATGCAGGCAAAGATTGCCGGGATTATTGTCAATCCCTTTTCAGAGAAGATCGTTTTGCAGAAGATTCTGATCGAAAAGATTCTCTCTGTCTCCCGGGGCGAGAGCAGCTACGACGAGGAGGACATGAACTTCCGTACAGATAAGGGAGAGCCGATACAGGAGGGGAAGGTCACACGGGCAGATGAGGAGCAAGAGGAAGAGGAAATCGTCATCGAAGTGACGGTGACAAAGCCTGATGGATCTACAAATCAGCAGGCCATGACAGAGAGCCAGTTCAACTATTTCATGCGTCAGCAGGTTGACCTTGGCCTTCTGGCAAAAGCTTTTTTGGAGGATCCGCAGGATAGCATCCGGCATTTTACGGAGGGCGGGGTGAAAGCTATCGATGCCTTCTACGAGTCCTGCTATCGCCTGCAGGGGGGAGAGCGCTTCTACCCCTACCTCCTGGAGGACTTTGATTCAATGGCCCTGACCGTGGGAGAGGATCTGGATATTGTCCGCATTGACATGCCGCAGAAGTATCTGATCGTCCCCTGTGCCAAGAGCGTCTTTTTGACCTGGGATCGGAAGAAGAAGGTCGGCCGATATTTCTCTGTCGAGATCGGAAAGACCCTGTCTCAGAGCCCTCTGTCCGAGGTGACCGCCGTCGGAGATCAGGGGATCTCCTTCCACCATGAGGTCCTCCTGGAGCATGTGGAGGACAGCGCGGAGTTGTCGGCGGTCGTTGATATTCTGCGTCCCGGTCAGGGAGAAGACTGAGGTGGAAGCCTTGAATCGAGAGAACTTTCGAATGGGGATGCGTGATGGCATCCCCATTGCTTTAGGATATTTTGCCGTGTCCTTTGCCTTTGGCATGACGGCGGTCGCCGATGGAATGCGGGGAATGGACGCGGTGATCATATCGGCGACCAATGTCACCTCGGCCGGCCAGTTTGCCGGTCTGGGAATTATTCTGGGAGACGGGAGTTACCTGGAAATCCTTTTGAGCCAGCTGGTCATCAACCTGCGCTACATGCTCATGTCCTTCTCCCTGGCTCAGCGGATGGAGCCGGACGCTCCCCTGTATAAGCGCCTTCTCATGTCCTTCGGTGTGACGGATGAAATATTTGGGATTTCGATCACCAGACCCGGATACGTAAGGCCGGACTTTCACCTGGGAGCCATGGCGGTGGCGATTCCCGGCTGGGTGCTGGGAACCGCCACAGGCGCCGTCATGGGCAAGCTTCTGCCGGCCATGATTCTCTCCGCTTTATCTGTGGCTATTTACGGCATGTTTCTCGCGATTATTATTCCTCCGATGGAGAAGGATCATTCGCTTTTAGGACTTGTTCTGGCGGCCATGAGTCTTTCGGCCGCTCTGGCCTACGGGCCTGAGCTTCTGGAAGGTGCACTGGGGCTGGTATCCGGGCTGCTTCCCAGGCTTTCCTCCGGGACGAGCGTCATTATCGTCACTGTTTTTGCCGCTGCTCTCTTTGCCTGGATCCGTCCCCTGCCCCAGGAGGAAGCCGACGCCGACGCTGCGGAGGAGGGCAGAGAAAAAGTGCCTGCTGATTCGACAGGGAACGGCGGAGAAAAAGGGAGGAAAAAGTGATGAGACACAGTATCTATATCTACATTCTACTAATGGCCCTCGTCACCTATGCCATTCGCGCGCTTCCGATTCTGGCTTTTACCAGGGAGATTCGAAGCCCCTTCTTCAAGTCCTTTCTCTACTATGTCCCCTACGCGGCGCTTGCGTCCATGACCTTTCCCGCTATTTTGACAGCGACCGCTTCGCCGATCTCAGGCCTGCTCGCATTCGTCGTGGCCCTCTGGATGGCCTATCGGAAGAAGAGTCTGCTCCTGGTGGCCCTGTCAGCCTGCGGGGTAGTCTTCCTCGCGGAGAGGGGAATGGATCTTGCCAGGGCAATGCAGCTGATCTGAGACAAAGAGAATGCATCGGTTCTGAGACAAAGAGAATTTATCTGATCTGAAATATAAAATAGTTATCTGGCGCCAGGCAGAGAATCGTTCCATACAATTTGGTTGAATCCTGTCTGATTCAGGGTACAATGGAGATCAGAAAAGGGAGATGACAGGAGGGGTAAAAATATGAGGAGAAGGACAAAGAGAATTGCTCTGATCACAGGGGCCTCTTCCGGTCTGGGGGCGGAATTTGCCAGACAGATCGATCAATCCGAGGAGAGGATCGATGAGATCTGGCTTCTGGCCAGACGAGAAGACCGCCTCAGGGAGGTCGCGCAGAGCCTGAAGAAGGCCTGCCGCCTAGTTCCCATGGATCTGACCAAAGAGGAGAATCTGGATGCGCTTGAGATGATGCTTGCGGCGGACCAGGTGCGGATCGGTCTTCTGATTAATTGTGCCGGCTTCGGAAAGATCGGGTCTTATGCCAGTGTCGACCGTCATCAGGCGGCCAGGATGATCGACCTCAACTGCAAGGCGGCCGTCGCCGTCAGTCAGCTGGCCCTGGACTTCATGGAGGAGGGGGACCGGATCTTGGAGATTGTCTCTGCCTCCGCCTTTCTGCCCCTTCCGGGGCTCAATGTCTATGCTGCAAGCAAGGCCTTCCTCTACGCCTACGCGAGAGCCCTGCGCAAGGAACTGGAGCCGAGGCACATTGCAGTGACGGCGGTTTGTCCCTACTGGATTAAGGACACCGAGTTCATTGACGGGGCAAAGAGTACAGAGAGTCCGGATTCCGATCTGGTGATCCGATCCTTTCCCATGTCGTCAAGAGCCAGGAGGGTTGTCAGGGATGCTCTGTGGGCCAGCCGCAAGGGTTTAGCCCTGTCTTGCTCCGGTCTTCCCGCGACGATGATGCATCTGCTCTTGCCCCTGCTTCCGACGGAAGCGGTTCTTAACTTGTGGATGAAGACGGTCAAGTAAATCAATCAATTGAGATGGAGATGTTCAGCCGCTGTGTCCTGTAAAACATATTGTTGACACAAAAATTCGCACATGCTAACATCCGAATTAGAGGGAAACAGAACCGCAAAATAAACTATGGAGGAAGGACATGAAAAAGTATCAGCATAGAATTGCTTTTATTCTTATGGGACTATGCCTCCTGTCGCGTCCGCTAGTGATCATAATATGTTATCTCATACGATTGGATCTATCCGGTTCTGAGGGAGCAATGCTCATTTCAGAATATGCTGCAAGCATTCGCTTTTTCTGCCTTCTGGCGATTCTCTATTTGATTTTTGCTCATCCCTTAGAAGACTTATGGGAGGAAGATGAGGAGGATGCCCAGGAAGACTAGCCGGCGTATTGCAATTTGAATCAGTCAGGTTTGATGAATCAGCATCAGCTCCTGTGTCCCGTAAGATAGGGATCAGGGGCTGATGTTTCCTTTTGCCCGGCAGACGCTTGCTCTAAGCACTCAATTTGACATCTGCCCGAAGCATTCTATTTGGCATCTGTATTGATGTAGTTGCTCCGGTACTTGGAGTAGACGATCTTCTGGGCGGAGTAGAGACCGTAGTAACTGGAGGCGGCATAGGAAATGGCGATGGCCAGGACATAGTAGGGCAGGCCGCGGATTCCGAAGAGTTCAATGCAGAGGATGATTGAGGTGATGGGAGAGTTGGTGACCCCGCAGAAGAGGGCTCCGACTGCAACGGAAGAGCACAGGGCGGGAGAAAAGCCGACCAGACTGCCGAAAGCGTAACCCAGGGCAGATCCGATGAAGAGGGTGGGGACGATCTCTCCGCCCTTGTAGCCCGCGGCCAGGGAGAGGGCGGTGAAGAGGATCTTGAGGAGAAAGCTGTACCAGAGAAGGTCCGGCGCGTTTCCCGCGGCGGCGGCGGCAATGCTGTCAATACCAAGGCCATTATAGGTGGGCTTGCCGACCAGGAGGGTTAAAAGCAGGAGAATTGCACCAAGAAGGACGGCGCGAAGATAGCGGTTGGCAAGGAGGCGCTCAGACCAGACCTCAACCTTGCGGAAGCTGACGCACTCCAGAATGGAGACGAATCCGGCGATGACAGCCAGGCCTAGGACAGGAAGAGCGCTGGCGAGAGTAAATTCGGGGATATTTCCCAGCGGATAGCCCGCGTTTGGGATGCGGAAGAAGAAAATGGCAATGCCTCTTGCCACGAAAGAGGCGACAACGCAGGGGACCAGGGCGGCATAGTGCATGATGCCGACAGAGACGACCTCCATGGCGAAGATGGCGGCGGCGACCGGGGTCCCGAAGACAGCGGAGAAGACAGCCGACATGCCGCACATGATCATGACATGCTGGTTGTGTCTGGGCAGGCGAAAGGTCTTGCCGAGATTGTAACCGATGGATCCGCCCAGCTGCAGGGCCGCCCCCTCTCGTCCGACAGAAGCTCCCAGCAGGTGGGAGAAGATAGAGGAGAAAAAGATGGCGGGAATCATCCGCTTTCGGATGTGATCTCCGGACTGGATGGAAGAGATGACCAGGTTGGTTCCGATGGAGTTGTCCCCGTCAAGCAGGTGATAATAGAAGAAGATGCAGGCTCCGCCCAGGGGAAGGAGGTAGATCAGCCAGGGGTAGCTGACCCGCAGGTCTGTCGCGAGCTCAATGCCGATATCAAAAAGAGACCCGATTATCCCCGCGATGATACCGCAGATTACAGCGAAGATAATCCATTTGAGCGTGATCCAGACCCTGTCCAGATGGATGTGAACAGCTTTCTGCAGATGATCTCGATTCATACGGTCCTCCCTCAACGACATGGCAAATGACAGGGAAAGAGACTGTGGTATCTCCAAGCACAGTCTCCCGGTCATTCCTGTATCCAGTATAAAAAGAAGGGAAAATAACTGCAAGTCGAGCCCGGGAGAAAAATGCACAGGCCCGGGAGGAAACTGCAAGTCGAGCCCGGGAGAAAAATGTGCTAGAATAAAAGACGTGCACAATCGAATTTTCCGCAGGCAGGAAAGACGATTGTAAAAATAGAGTTAGAGAAAAAGGACAGATCAAATGAGTGAAGTACATTCAGAGGAGGCAAAAAACGGATTTCTGCCGGGCGCAGGATTTCAGATCTGTAGTATTATTCGTTTGATTTCAGGTCATAGCATCTTTGCGGAGCAGATATTCCATTGTTGATATATCGAAGGAGGGACGAGCTTGAAGACGAAGGTATATATTGATGGGCAGAGCGGAACGACAGGCCTGCAGATCTATGATCGTATCGGGGCCAGAGAGGACCTCGACCTGCTTCGTATCGATGAGGACAAGCGGCATGATATGGAAGAGAGGCGCAGGCTCTTAAATGCGGCCGACATCGTTTTTCTCTGCCTTCCGGACGAGGGGGCGAGAGAAGCGGTTTCTCTGATTGAAAACGACAGGGTGCGTGTGATTGACGCATCGACCGCGCACAGGACGGATCCGGGCTGGGTCTATGGGTTTCCGGAGCTGTCGAGAGAGCAGAGAGAGAAGATTGCTGGGGCAAGGAGGCTGGCAAATCCGGGCTGTCATGCCACAGGCCTGATTGCCGGGACAGCCCCCCTGATTCGTATGGGAATTCTGCCTGCGGATTACCCTCTGACCTGTTATTCTCTGACCGGCTATACCGGCGGAGGCAAGAAGATGATTGAAGCCTATGAGGCGAAGAACAGGGATGAGAGTCTGTCTGCTCCCGGTCTCTATGGACTGGATTTAAGGCATAAGCATCTGCCGGAGATGAAGGCAGTCACGGGTTTGATCTATGATCCGGTTTTTCTGCCGGTGGTGGACGACTATGTGCAGGGAATGGCATCCACTCTTTTGCTGCAAAACCGACTCCTGCATGGAAGACCGTCAGCCGCAGAGGTCTGCCAGCGGCTGGCAGATTACTACAGGAACGAGCACTTTGTGAGGGTTCGCCCCTATGAGAAGAAGCCGGATACGATCTATGCCAATCATCTGGCCGGGACCAATCACCTGGAGCTGATCGTCGGGGGAGGAGAGGAGCAGACTTTTGTGACGGCTCTCTTTGACAACCTGGGCAAGGGAGCCTCCGGTGCGGCCGTGCAGAATATGAACATTATGCTGGGCCTGGATGAAACTCTGGGATTGGAGTGAGTTCATCAGACAGGAAAAAGCGTGGAGAGCGGAAATTTGGGAAGCTGAGCAGACACAAATGAAGCAGACAAGAATTGAGAGACAATTGTTAAGAGAGCGTATATGAGAGCAGATCAGGATGCAAAGAGACAGGGAGAAGAGATAAAAAAGGGGACCAAGGTGAAAAGCCAGGGCCTTGGGAAGAGAAAAAAAGCGGATCATAAGAAGGGACTGACTCCTGCCCAGAAGAGAGATCTGGATCGAAGAAGGGAACTGGCCTTGACCTGTATTGATCGCTTAAAGAGGATCTATCCGGATACCAGGACGACCTTGACCTTCGCGGATGCCTGGCAGCTTCTGATCAGTCTGCGTCTTGCAGCCCAGTGCACGGACAAGCGGGTGGATCAGGTGACCCCCGGGCTCTATGCGGTCTATCCGACGATTGAGGCGATCAGCCAGGCGCCGGTGGAGGCGATCGAGAAGATCGTGCATCCCTGTGGTCTTGGGCCCTCCAAGGCCAGAGATATCAAGGCCTGTATGACGATGCTGCATGAGGTCTATCAGGACCGGGTGCCTGACACAATGGAAGAACTGCTCCGTCTGCCCGGCGTGGGCCGAAAGTCAGCCAACCTGATTCTGGGAGATGTCTTCGGAAAGCCGGCAGTTGTGACAGATACCCACTGTATCCGTCTCTCCAATCGAATTGGCCTGGTGACAGATATCAAGGAACCGGCCAAGGTGGAAAAAGAGCTCTGGAAGGTCCTGCCGGACGCGGAGGCCAACCAGTTCTGTCATCGTCTGGTGGATCATGGGAGGGCGGTCTGCATGGCCAGATCTCCTCGCTGTGAGGCGTGTATTCTCAATGATGTCTGTGTCTTCGGGCAGACCGTTCTGACAGCAGAGAAATAATCGAAAAGTTATACAATTATTCACCCGGGAAACTGTGCAAAGCGCTAAAAATACAGAAAAACGCTTTTTTGCCTAAGAAGCGATGCTATAATAGAAACAGCTAAAAAGCACCAAGTGAATAGGAGAAAGGCCTATGAACGAAACATATGTGATTTCCTTAATGATTGGCAGTTTGGTAACGGCTCTTGTGATTGGATTGGGCATTTGGTTCAACAAGCAGAATCGGGCCCACTGGAATTAGGGGGGTGAGCGTATGCTGATGGGATTTGCAGTTGTATTCATCGTTGCGGTTGGTGCTCTGGCCATGTATGACTGGGTTCGGATGACGAACAATTAGTCTTGCAATCTTTTTCATTATCTCCTTTCTTTTTTCAATAAGAATGCTCGCCTGGCGGGCATTCTTGTATATATTTATATTTTTGGCTCTATGTCAAATGTTGGGGCGGGATCCTTCGGGAGCCCGCCCTAATACTGTGTTTGGGCGGATTTAGGTGTTCCATGGTATGTCAGCATCTTTTATAGCATAACAAATAAGGTTCTACAATAAATGTTGGGGCGAATAGATGTTTCCATTCGCCCCAACATTTATTGTAGAACCGAAAAATTCATAATAGTTTTTTTAATAGGTAGAAGTGTCATATATTGACATATAAAAATATTCATTGTATTATATTCAATGTTGAATATGGAGGTGGGTTTGTGATACGTTTATTGGTGCTTTGGCTGCTGGATAACGAATCTATGTCAGGTTATGATATAAAGCAGATGTTACAAACAATGGATGCAAAAAGATGGGGAGGAGTGCTCATAGGTTCTATTTATTATGCTTTAAAAAAGCTTGAAAAGAACGGATATATCTGTGTAACGGATATGGAACAGGCACAATACAGACCGAGAGTAACTTATAGTATTACTCAAAAAGGGAAAAAATATTTGAGAACATTAATTTATGATTCGTTGACGGAGTTTTCTCTTTCTTATCCGTCATCTTTATATGCCGGGATATCATTATGTGATAAGCTGACATCCGGTGAGATTTATACCGCCTTGGAAAGTCAACTTAAAAGGCTTGATATTGAATATGAATCTGTTATGAAAGGCTGGAAAGAAAAGTGTGAAGCAATGAATAATGATGTTGCGCCTATGGTAAAGTTGGTTTTTGATAATATGTTTGCAATGATTAGGCAACAGCAGGATTTTATAAAAAAAGTATTAGAATGTTTGGAAACATGATATGGAGGTATACATTTGAAAAGTAGACAGGAACTGGAGCAGTTATTATTTTCAATAAACGGTCAGGGATATGGTGCATATAAATCTATAAAGGGAGAGTACAACTTCGGGAAATATATTCTTTCCATTGACCATGTACAAGTTGACCCGTATGCACCGCCGTCAAAAGTGCGGATTATTATGAACAGGAAAGTAACAGGTATTCCTGATGAATTACTTGATTCAAAAAGTAAAATTATTGCCGTTTCGGATTTTTTAACAAGGGAGTTTTATAAAAAAACTGAAATTTACAGTCGGAAAATAAATGCTACAGGTGGTAGCGGTATGATTGTAATTGACAGATGCGGACAGGAGATGTTGGAGAGAACTTCCGTTTTGATTAAGGATAACAGAGTTGAGGTAAGATTTGAGATAGGGCTTCCGGCAGCCGGTAGACGTGTTTTAGGAAAAGAAGCCAATCGGATTTTTTCACAAACTCTTGAAAAAATTGTAGATGCGGCATTACTGTATGAAAATATTGATCATAATGAATTGAAAAATCAGATTTCTTTAATGATCGATCAAGAGTATATAAGGGAAGAATTAAAGCGAAGAAATTTGGTTGCATTTGTTGCCGACGGATCTGTTTTGCCGCGTGAGAGCGGTGTTTCAGATAAGCCTTTGCGTGACGGGATTCCTTTTCAGAGTCCAAAAAGTTTTAAAACAGATATGGATCTTCCAAGCGGAAAGCATATATCAGGGATGGGAATTGAAAAAGGTATTACATTGATTGTAGGCGGAGGCTACCATGGCAAGTCAACACTGCTGAAAGCACTTGAACGCGGAGTATATAATCATATTTCAGGTGACGGGCGTGAAATGGTGATTACCTGTTTTGATGCGGTCAAGATTCGTGCAGAGGATGGAAGAAATGTTGAAAAAGTAAATATAAGTGCTTTTATAAATAATCTGCCGGGAAATAAGGATACACATTTATTTTCTACGGAAAATGCCAGCGGAAGCACATCACAGGCGGCAAATGTAATGGAAGCTTTAGAATCCGGAACTTCACTTATCTTGATTGATGAAGATACTTCCGCCACCAATTTTATGATATGTGACGGTCGTATGCAAAAACTGATTGCAAGAGAAAAAGAGCCTATAACACCTTTTATTGATAAAGTAAAACCTTTATATAAAGATTTGGGAGTTTCCACCATACTCATAGTGGGAGGTTGCGGAGATTACTTTGATGTTGCCGACAGAGTTATAATGATGGATGAGTATATTCCAAAGGATGTCACCGACAGAGCAAAGGAAATAGCGTCTACCGACGGATATAAAAGAGAATTTTTATCAGATAATGTTTTTGGTAAAGTAACACATCGTGTTCCTTTGAAAAAAGGATTCTCTTTGTCAGGTAAAGAAGATCGCCTGAAAGCCAAAGGCAAATATACTATTTTGTATGGATGGAACAATATAGATATTTCAGGGCTGGAGCAGCTTGTTGATGAAAGTCAGACAAATTGTATCGCCGTTATGATCGGGTTTTTAAAGAATAAAGTGATTGATGAAAAGAAGACAATTGAACAGTCACTGGATCAGATGTACAGACATATTGAAAAATCAGGATTGGATTCCATATCACCATATACAGGTCATCCCGGTAATCTTGCAATGCCAAGAAAACAGGAAGTTTTTGCGGCTATCAGCAGATATAGAGGGCTGGTTGTAAAAGGATAAACACTAACTTATACTTATTCCTAATCATCTGACCGATATAAAAACTCACCGTCAAACCGGTATAAGTTAGCGTAAAGTTTTTGTAGGAATTTGAAAATAATAGAAAAGAGGTACCCCGACGTGTTAAGGTTAAGCATCCAAACACAACCAGCGACACGAAGAAGACCTCTATGTCAGTCAGTATACCTCAGTTTGACCCCAGAAGCATCGATAGATTAATAAAAGTCTAGGAGCAGTTCTTCCGGGATCCATCCACCATGTCAGAGTTTATCCTTACAACAAGAGACGAATTCCTGATATGATCATTTATGACGAAAGGAGTGCTGACGATGTATGATAAAAGTAATAAAAAATTTTGGGATAAATTTGCCAAGCGGTATGCTGCCTTTATGAAGAAAGATAAAGGGGTTTATGATAAAGTTTGCGGATACATCCGTCCTTATCTGAATAAAGAAATGAATGTGCTCGAACTTGCCTGTGGTTCGGGACAATTGTCGTTTCGCCTTTCAAAGCACACGAAAAGTTGGATTGGAACAGACTTTTCCGAACAGATGATTCTGGAAGCGAGGAAACGTGGGGAATACGAAAACCTTACATTTGAAATAGCCGACGCAACATTATTATCTTTTGCAGATGAAGAATTTGATTGTGTCGTCATTGCCAGTGCGCTTCATATTATGCCCAGGCCAGATCAGGCAATGAAGGAAATATACAGGGTATTGAAACCGAATGGTACTTTGCTTGCTCCGACTTTTCTGTGGAAAGAGGGAAAGCAGAGAAAACTTATAAAAAGGTTGATGTCCTTTTTAGGATTTAAAATGTATCGGGAATGGAATAAAGAGCAATTTGAAGATTTTATTGAGGCATATGGTTTTTCAGTAGTTGAAATGAAATTTGTATATGGAGGTCTTGCGCCGATTGGTGTGATGATTGCTCGAAGAAGCTTTTGATAAGCCGGAGGTGAAACAGCTTCCGAAGAGGAAAGAACTGTTGAAGGGGCAATGGACGATATCCCAGTTTGACGAAGATACAATATAGAGAGCCAGGATGCCTGTAGTACCCTTTTTGTGTGCGCAGCTTGCCGTAAAGCTTGCAAGCGGAAATAGATTACGGCAGTGATAGTCACGAGTCCATTTCAACGCTTTCTCTGTGTGGGCACTGGGATAAGGTGTTTTCAGGGCGATATTTTTATAGTTTGTTTATATTTGTTTTTGGAAGCTTATCGACTTAAACACAATTTGGACACGAAATCCAACTAACATAAATACTGTCAAATGAAACCGACATTCATTTCGACATTAATCTTTTTCATAACTCCCTTTTCGTAAGTCCCCGTTCCCCGGGGACTTATTCTTTGTGCGGCTTTATTACAAGCTTTAGAGTTATAGGACAAAATGTGTTGATATAAAGCGCCTCAAACCCTTGTGTATGATATGCTCCCCATATGGTAGAC
>NZ_JAQT01000026.1:0-520 GCF_000524295.1 Shuttleworthella sp. MSX8B | reverse complement strand
CGGGAGAAGAAAAATGACACAGGAAGCATTGGGAATGGTAGAGACCAGGGGTCTAGTAGCGTCAATTGAGGCAGCCGACGCCATGTGCAAGGCGGCCAATGTCGCTTTGATCGGAACGGAGAAGATCGGATCCGGCCTGGTGACTGTTATGGTCAGAGGCGATGTCGGAGCTGTCAAGTCCGCAGTTGAGGCGGGATCTACAGCAGCAGGGAGACTGGGCGAGCTGATTGCAACCCACGTCATTCCCCGTCCTCATGGTGATGTGGAAGGGATTCTTCCCAAGGTCAAGGCCTGAAACAGTGACGATCGTCCCGAGGCGGCTTTTGGCCGCCTCGTTGCGATTCGGGACCACTGAGAAGGGCTCAAATTTGTATGATAATTGAGGAATACTCAAGAGCGCATGACCATCGAGGTATCCTCGATTGGTACATGACCATTGAGCGAAGCTCAATGATACACGACCATTGAGTGGAACTCAATAGCATATGACCATTGAGCGAAGCTCAATGGTACATGACCA
>NZ_JAQT01000025.1:0-1873 GCF_000524295.1 Shuttleworthella sp. MSX8B | reverse complement strand
CCCATTGATTATTAAAATCTGGGATGGAATCTCCGTATACAAAAAGTTTCGAGCGTGATTCGATCTCTGTTTGCTATGCAGAAATTTGGTCTGGAGTCATTATAGCATGCCCATTGATTATTAAAATCTGGGATTCTTGATTACAAAACGGGATTTTCATTTACAAATCGGGATTCTCGGTTACAGAATATCACCTCTTATTTACCAAACGGGAGTCTCCGCTTACAAACGGGATTCTCAAGCTACATTTCATCACAAGTTTTAATTATAGGGATTTTAGTATTTACTTTGACTGGTAAAAAGTATGAAGTTCTACTTTTCTTGTCAGTATTTGCATATGGAATGATAAGCGGCATATACAAAACTTGTTTTAAATTTTTAGCTTTATATATAGTGTTGTTTATGGTAGCGGAAATAAGTCCATTATTTATTTCAACTACAATACACTATTTTGTCCTATGTTTTATAACATTGACACTTGCAGCTATAAATATGATTAGAACAAGTGAAATATCTGAAGTATTAGCTTCCTTGCAAAATATGAAAATCCCATATTATATAAACATTCCATTAGCTGTTATATTAAGATTTTTTCCTACTCTAAAACAGGATATTACTTGTATAAAGCAGGGAATTAAGACGAGAGGGATTGATATTTCTTTCTTTGGATTTTTAAAACATCCTTTTAAAGTTTATGAAATGATGTTGATTCCTATGTTAATGCGAATGTTATGTACTGCAACTGAGTTGTCGGCATCTGTTGAGACACGAGGACTTGGAGTTTCGTGTAAAAAAACTAGTTATACAGAAGTCAAATTTCGTATGCTTGATATGTTATTGCTAGTAATAATGATGGTATTTTATCTAGCTATCATCATTATGAAAATAAAAAATATTTAAAAACAAGGAGAATAATTATGGAAGAAAAAAAGAAATTTCAAATTAAAGATTTAATTATTACAGCACTAATGGTGTTATGCTCACAAGTTTTATATAGAGTGTTATCTTTTCTGTTCATATCGCCATACACAATGCTATTAGTAGTTCCGATATGGTCAATTATTGGAGCAATTGCCTATTTCTTAGTACCGGTAAAAACAAAAAATCCATGGATGATTTTATTATTTTGTGTACTTACAAGCATTATAGGTTTTTATCCACCATATATCATTAGTTGTATATTTGCCGGGATTATAGCTATGTTGATTGCAAGAACAAAAGGGGTTGGCAATTATAAAGGATTAACAATTGGATATATGATATTTTGTGTTCTTGCCGGCTTTGGTGGAATGTATGTACCGTTTCTTTTCTATGCGGATCAAACACTTGAATCTTATGAAAAAATGTTTGGGAGTGAATACTTAGGAACATTAACCAAAATCGTTTCTCCTATGACTACAGTAATAATGCTTATTGTAATAGCCATTTGCGGATTGATTGGAGCAGTAATTTCCAAGAAACTATTGAAGAAGCATTTTGAAAAAGCAGGAATGATTTAGCTTTATATAATGATCTGTATTCACCACCTTTCTAATCTTAACGTCTTTTAAACCTAATAGAGATGCAGTAGAATGACTATGCATGGTTCCTCCGAGTGTTTTGTTTGTTGCTTGGCGCTCGGGGGATCTTTTTATCCAATCATACACTTAGGGGCGAATGGAAACATCTATTCGCCCCAACATTTATTGTAGAACCATTTTAGTTTTGCGCAGGCTTTTGAAGCGGATCTCAGACTAATCGTGCATATGTCACGAAAGAAGAGCCTCACGAAGGATCGGGCTTTATAAAATTTATCTAAAATCGAAACATTAAATAAGATTGAACACTATAATAGAGACATCTGAAGGAAAAGAATTCTGAAAACCCAGGAAGA